>JAUYJQ010000037.1 GCA_030699295.1 Candidatus Beckwithbacteria bacterium | reverse complement strand
AAGCGCGGCGGCCAGCCAAAATCGTTGTTTGATTTGCTGTCTAAATTTGATTTAGACAAGAAAAAGTACATTTCTCAGGAGTGGCAGGACTATGCTTACCGCCTGGCCATTGTCCTGGATGACTTATCCCACAAATCTTTGTATATGCGCCTGGCAAAGCATACCCCCCGGGCCCAGTTGGAGGCAGCCAAGAACTTTGTCAAGGACGCGTATAATGTGAAAAACAAAGCCCGGTTGTTTATGTGGAAACTTCAACAATTGAAGGCCGAGAAAAAAGATAAAATCTATGTGGAACGTAATAAATCAAAGATTTAAACGTTCCTACCACGTTCAAATTGCAAAGCAATTTGTTACGTGGTGGAAGTTAAAAGATATTAAACAAAACAAGAAAAAATAGGATGAAATTTTTTGAGCAGGTGTACCAGGTAGTTAAACAGGTGCCCAAAGGTAAGGTGGTCACCTACGGCCAGGTGGCCCGGGCGTTGGGCAGCCGGGATGCCCGGAAGGTCGGTTGGGCCCTGCATACTAATCAAGAAGGCAGCGGCGTACCTTGTCATCGGGTGGTAAATAGTCAAGGCCGGTTAGCGCCCAACTTTGCCTTTGACGGCCCCCAGGAGCAACGGCGGCGGCTGGTGGCTGAGGGCGTCAGCTTTATTGATAATAATTTAGTGGATTTGGATAAATGCCAACTGCCAAAGCTATAATCAGCGGCCGGGTTCAGGGTGTGGGCTTCAGGTATTGGCTTCGGGGCAAGTTTAAACAGTTGGGGGTTGAGGGCGAGGCCTGGAATAACGGCGACGGCACAGTTGGGGTAGAAATAACTTCAGGTAGAGTACTTGAAGTTAAAAAACTGGTGAAGTTGCTAAAGCAAGGGCCGCCGTTGGCAAGGGTGGATAAAGTGACTATACTAAAAGAATAATGATTATAACGGTTATAAATGTCATAAGCGTTATACTGGGAACCATAATTGGTTGGTTTATTCCTTGGCTGGACCGGATTGCTTACATTTATATTCTTCACCCCGAAACCCAGGTGGCCCAGTATATTAAGTATCAAATTGCCGCTAAGCAGTGGCGCCGGGCCTGGGACAGCCTGCAGTCAAGAAGCCGGGAGTTTGACCAGTTAACTACCAGGGGGGTTTTATTCCAACTGGCTTGGGTGGTGCTGGCCTTTTTCGCCGTCACCTCAGCCGCCGGCTGGTTTGGCAAGACCCTGGTGATGGCTGTGGGCTTGAGAATTTTAGTGGAAGAGTGGCGGGAGTATTTCAAGGATAAAGCGGTTTTAAAACAGAAGTTATTTTGGCAGATTAAGCGGGAATGGAACGATGCCGAGGTAAAAATTTACCTGATCGGGATGACTTTGGTAGTGGCCTGGCTGCTTAGATTGATGATTTGACCAGAAAGTGATAAAGTACAAAGTTAGCGATGATTTTATCTAAACCGAAAAATACCTTCGTTTTGTCTGTCGGCGGTTCGGTATTTGCTCCCAACGGTAAAGATTCCAAGATCGATATTCCCTACCTGCATAATTTTGAGAAATTTATAAGAGAACAAATCGCCAAAAACCGGCGATTTTTTATAGTTTGCGGCGGCGGCTTTACCGCTCGGCAGTACCGCGACGCGGCCAAGCAGGCGGCCGGCCGGGATTTGACCGATGAAGACTTGGACTGGCTGGGAATCCACGCTACCCGTTTGAATGCCCATCTGTTTAGGACAATTTTTCGGGATGTGGCCTACCCCTGGATCTTAAAACATTTTGATATGGTCGATAAAAACGCCGTCAACTACCCGCTGGTTATCTGCGGTGGCTGGAAGCCGGGTTGGTCAACCGACTACTGTTCGGCCCTAATCGCCAACGATTACCACCTCGACCTGGTGATTAATCTGTCTAATATTGACCAGGTGTATGACAAAGACCCGCATCGGTTTACCGACGCCAAGCCGATAGATAAAATGGGCTGGGATGAGTTGACTGAGTTGGTTGGTAAAGACTGGCGGCCGGGGATGAATTCGCCGTTTGACCCGATTGCCTCAAAACTGGCTAAATCTATCGGTTTAAAAGTGGTCGTCTGTAACGGCCATGACCTGGATAATGTTGCAAGTATCTTGGACGGGAACAAGTTCACCGGCACGGTGATTGAATAAAAAGACGATAACGGTTATAAATGTTATAACAATCAAAAATGTTTATAAGGAGTAATTATGGCAATGATACAGCTGACAGATAAAGATTTTGAGGCCAAGGTCCTTAAGAATAAACTACCGGTAATGGTGGATTTTTACGCCGATTGGTGCGGGCCGTGCAAGCTATCAGCGCCGGTAATCGAAAAGCTAAGCGAAACTTATAAAGATAAACTGGTTATCGGCAAGATAGACGTGGATGCCAACCAGGAGATGTCCGGCAAGTACGGCGTCATGAGTATCCCCACGGTCATCTTTTTTAAAGACGGCAAAGAAGTGGAGCGTATGAGCGGCTTTGGGGGAGAAGCAGGCTATCTGCGCTTGATTAAAAAAGTATTGGGAGAATGACCAAAAAACTGATCATCATCGGCTCCGGCCCGGCCGGATATACCGCCGGAGTTTATGCCGCCCGGGCCAAACTGGAGCCGCTGATTTTGGCTGGGGAAATCCACGGCGGCCAGCTGATGAACACCACTGTGGTGGAAAACTGGCCGGGCAGTAAAGCCGGGATCATGGGGCCGGCTTTAATGGCTGAAATGAGAGACCAAGCCCAGAAATTCGGCGCCGAGATTTTAGATAAAAATGTTACCAAGGTCGATTTTTCCAAGCGGCCGTTTATGGTGGATGATTACCTGGCCGAAGCGGTGATTATTACTACCGGAGCCAGCAGTATTAGGCTGGATGTACCCGGAGAAAAAGAGTTTTTCGGCCGGGGTGTGGCCACCTGCGCGGTCTGTGACGCGCCTTTTTATAAGGATAAAGTCGCTTTGGTAGTCGGCGGCGGCGATTCGGCCTGCGAAGACGCCCTGACTTTAACCAAGTATGCCCGGCAGGTTTACTTAGTGGTGAGGCGGGATGCCTTAAGGGCCTCAAAAATTATGGCCGAGCGGGTGACGACTAATCCGAAAATTAAGATTTTGTGGCAAAGCCAGGTTAAACAGATTCTGGGCAAGACAAAAGTCGAAGCAGCCGTACTGGTTAACGGCGATAAGCTAGTCACCGACGGCGTCTTTTTGGCCATCGGCCACCGGCCGGCGACGGAGATTTTCCTGGGGCAAATCAACTTGGATCATAAGGGATACATTATCAATGGCGCTAGCAAAGACTATCCGACTATGACTAACATTACCGGAGTGTTTGCCGCCGGCGACGTGGTTGACCACCGCTACAAGCAGGCAGTGACCGCAGCCGGCATGGGCTGCATGGCCGCCCTCGATGCCGAAAAGTGGTTAGAAAATAAATAGGAGATTTATGTTAAATGATCCCTTTACCAATGCCCAAAAACAAATCGACGCGGTGGCCAAGCACTTAAAGATTGATAAATCCACTCTAACTAAGCTTAAAACTCCGGATCGGGTCTTGAAAGCTGACCTTAAGATTAAACTGGACAATGGTAAAGTCCAAACCTTTAAAGCCTTTCGCAGTGAACATAACAACGCCCGGGGGCCGTACAAGGGCGGCATCCGCTACCACTTTAATGTGTCAAAGTCAGAAGTCAAAGCCTTATCTACCTGGATGACCTGGAAGTGTGCTACGGTCGGCATCCCTTTCGGCGGCGCTAAGGGCGGGATCATTGTTGACCCCAAGATCCTATCTCAAGGGGAATTGGAACGGTTGTCCCGGGCATATATGCGGGCCTTTTATAAGTATTTTGGGGCCTGGAAGGATGTGCCGGCACCGGATGTTAACACCGGCGGGGCGGAGATGTCTTGGATGCTTGATGAATACGAAAAGTTAGTCGGCCACCAGGAACCGGGCATGATTACCGGCAAACCCTTGGAGCTTTACGGGTCGCAGGGCCGGACCGAAGCCACCGGTTTGGGCGGCTTTTATGTCTTGGAGCAATTACGGCAAATATGGAAGGATCGGATCCTTCCGAAAAATACCACGATTGCCGTTCAGGGAATCGGCAACGTCGGTTATTGGTTTATTGAGTTTGCCAAGAAAGCCGGTTATCAGGTAGTTGCTTGGTCAAATTCTAAGGGCGGCGAGTATAAAAGGGAAAAGATTACCAACGAAGAGTTGTTGGAATTGCCAGTTGATATCCTGGTGCCGGCGGCTCTGGAAAACGTCATTACTAAAGACAATGCCGGTAAGGTTAAAGCCAAGTATATCCTGGAAATGGCTAACGGCCCGGTGACACCGGAGGCCGACGAGATCTTGCACAAAAAAGGCATTGTCTCTTTACCCGACGTTTTGTGCAACGCCGGCGGGGTAACCGTGTCCTACTTTGAGTGGGCGCAAAACAACGCCGGTTATTACTGGACCAAAGCCGACGTGTTTGCCAAATTAAAAGCCATTATGGACCAGTCGTTTAAGGCTGTTTGGCAGATTTATACCAGTAAAAAAGTTAACCCGCGCCTGGCCGCTTACATTCTGGCTGTCGATCGGGTGGTCCAGGCAATGCGCTTGCGCGGCCGTTAAAGCATCTGCTATAGTGGACAAACATGGCCGCCAAAAAAACCTTCAAAAACGTTAATGTAATTCAATTGGCCCTGACAGTTTTGTTAGTCGGAGCCGCCTTTGCCATCGGGGTAATGTGGACGCAGCTGAAAATGCTTAAGGGTAAGTCTGGCCAGCCGATGCAGTCGGCCGTGCCCCAAGCCCAAGCGCCAGAGAAAGCCGGGCCGTTAGCCGATGAGTTGTGGCAGGAAGTGGTCGGCAAGCCGGCATATGCCGAAGGTTCTGAGGATGCGGCAGTCACCATGGTTGAATTTACCGACTATCAATGTCCGTTTTGCAAGCGCCATTTTGACCAGACCGAGAGCCAAATCGAAACCGAGTATATTAAAACCGGTAAGGTTCGCAGGCTTATCCGCGACTTGCCCTTATCTTTCCACCAAAACGCCCACTTGGCTGCTGAAGCCGCCCGTTGTGCCGGCGACCAGGAAAAATACAAAGCAATGCACGACAAATTGTTTGTCACTCAGACAGCCTGGGGTGAGTCGACCACCGGCACGACTTTGTTTTCCGGTTATGCCCAGGCTTTGGGCTTGAATAAAGCCACCTTTGACCAGTGCCTGTCTTCCGGTAAGTATAAAGCCGCCGTAGATGAAGACTTGGCTTTAGCCCAAAAGATCGGCGCCTCGGGCACACCGACGTTTTATATCAATGGCCAACCCTTAATCGGCGCCCAGCCGTATAGCCAGTTTAAGACCCTGTTTGACTCCGCTTTACAGTAAGCTTGGTATAATACCAATCATGAAGCACTTTTTACTTGGTTGTTTACTACTGCTGTTTGCCGCCCTGCCGGTTAAAGCCCAGGAAGAGGCGTCTCCCTCGGCGGTGATAACGGCCAGTGAAAGCGCCAGCCAGCAGATTCAAAAAGTCACCGCAGCTGACATTACCGAAAGAACCTCACCGGTCAAAGGCAAGCTTGAGGGTTATTTGGCACAGAAAGACCCGGGTGAGTTATCCTGGAAAAATTGGTTGCAATACGCCATTCGCCAGGGCATAGATAAAGGCGTCTCGGCTAACACGATTGTGCTGGTACTGCTGTTTCCGCTGGTAGCCGGGCTGATTGCCGCCGGCCGGCATTTATTGGGCTTCCAGGGTTTCGGCATTTTCGTCCCGGCCATGCTGGCGGTGGCCCTGCTAGCTACCGGCATCAAAGTCGGTTTGGTTTTGTTTATCGTCATCTGGCTGACGGCGACCGTGGCCAGAAAGATTACCCGGAAGTTACAGCTCCAGTATCTGCCGCGCCTGGCTTTACTGATGTGGTTTATTTCCCTGGGGGTGCTGGGGGTGCTTTTGGGCGCGGTTAATGTGGAAGCCATCAGCAGCTTGTCTGCCGCCTCGATCTTCCCTATTTTGATTCTGATGCTGCTGACCGAAAACTTTATTGAAGTTCAAACCGGCAAAAGCCGGCGCGAAGCCAATAGCCTGATTCTGCAGACCCTGCTGATGGCGGTGGGGACTGCCATGTTACTACGCCTTGATGCGTTGCAGAGATTTGTTCTGTTAAATCCGGAAGTGTTTTTGCTGTTAGTGGCTGGCTTTGACTGGTATGTCGGTAGGTATGTGGGTTTACGGGCTTTGGAATGGGTGAAATTTAGAAAATTGGTGCAATGAAACTTTCAGATATTCTGGGCATGAATGCCCGGAATTTTTTGTTCCAGAGCCAGTATAACCGCTTGCACTCCAAGCGGATTGCCGATTCGAAACTGTTGACCAAGCGGGTTTTAAAACAGGCAAAGTTGGCAATTCCCAAACTCTACAAACAGTTTAAAAGCGAGTCCCAGGTTGATCAGTTTGACTTAACTAAACTGCCGGAGTCTTTTGTAGTCAAACCCAGCCAGGGTTTGGGCGGCGAGGGGATTTTGGTAGTGGGGAAAAGGCTGCCGCAAGCGGCGGGCGAGGAAATGAGTTGGCTGACGGTCGATGGCCAGAAGCTGTCTCAAAACGACCTGCGCTTGCACATTTTAGATATTTTAGCCGGCCGCTACTCAATGCTTGATTTGCCGGACCGGGCCTTTATCGAAGAACTGGTCCGGGTCCATCCCCGGTTTGAAGCAGTTTCCTGCCAGGGCACCCCGGACGTCGGCGTCTTGGTGTTTAACCAGGTGCCGGTGATGGCCTTTTTACGCCTGCCGACTGAAGAATCGCACGGTAAAGCCAACATGTTCCAGGGAGCCATTGCCTGCGGTATCGACGTGGCTACGGGTGTGACCACGGCAGCAGTCCGCTACACTGACGAGATCAAGTTTTTTCCTCAAACTCGGCGTAAACTTAGCGGCATCGTCATTCCCCGCTGGGATGAGGTTTTGGAGTTGGCGGTGAAAGCGGCTGCGGCTGCGGGTTTGGGCTACTGCCGGGTAGATATTGCCCTCCAACCTCGGACCACTAAAACCGGGGAGCTGAAGTCAATACCGATGGTTTTGGAAATTAACGCCCAGCCGGGTTTAAAGATTCAACTGGCTAATAAAGCCGGTTTACTCAGCCGCTTAAAGCGGGTGGAGGGTTTGAAAGTGAAAACTTTAAAACAGGGGATTGAGATCGGCAAGCAATTATTTGCGGTGCGCGAAGAGATCGAATCAATCGAGGGCGGGGTAGTCCGCGTCGGCATTTTTGAGGACGCCGAAGTGGTAGATATTAACGGCGAGCGCCAGCCAATCAAAGCCAAGCTGGATACCGGGGCCTTCCGGACGTCAATCGATCTGGATTTTGCCAAAAGCCTGGGGTTGATGGACCCGGAAAATATTTTGTGGGAGCGCCATTACCACAGCGCCCTGGGCCGGGAAGAGCGTCAAGTAATCGGCTTAACCTTTTATTTAAAGGGCAAGAAGATCAAATCGGCGGCTTCGGTGACCGACCGGTCTAAGTTGAAGCGGCCGATGATTGTCGGCCGGCGTGACCTACTTGGCTTTAGTATCCGGGTGAAAGAATCCGAAGCCGGCCAGGAAGATTAAATCGACTCGGCATACGAAATTTTTGTGTGCTCACACCTGCCGTGAGTGGGCGAGAGGTTGCGCGCGCAAAAACCTGTATGCCTGCGTCGCTTCTGATTGCCTGTGCCAAAACTCACGACTTTCAGATTTTCCCCGTCATGGTAAAATAGCGGGAATATGAGTATAAAAGTGACTTTATTTTATAACGATCCTAAAATCTTTAAATATTTCAAAATAATTTTTGAAAAGAGCGGTTTAGGCGTTGCTGGGTTTGAGAATTTTAACGATATTATTAACGGTTTAGATAAAAATGGACAAGTAAATGCTGACGTAGCAGTCATTCATTTAGGCCTTGAGGTTTCTGGAAAAATTGGAGACGAGACTAAATTTTATTCGCCCCCACAAATTATTGACCAATTACTCCAAGAGGAGACACGCCGCATTTTGGTAAGTGGACACAACCTGAGCTATGTAAAAAATGCGTGTTTTGAAGCTGGGGCGGATCATTATTTTAATAATACTAGGGTAAATTCAGATTGGTTCATAGACACAATAAAGCGAGGAAAAGTGAGCCAGGAAGA
>JAUYJQ010000009.1 GCA_030699295.1 Candidatus Beckwithbacteria bacterium | reverse complement strand
CTCTCTTGCCGGCCAGGCAGTCAACCAGGAGCAGGTGGTTTGGAAGACCCAGCGCCATAGCTATCAGGTAACATTGATTGATAATGACCAACTTTTCGAGCGGACCGCATATTTTCCCGGCTGGGCGGTGACTGTTGATGGCCAGCCGCAGGAAATCATTAAGGACAACCAAACTTATCCCGGCCTGATCGGCTACAATGTTCCCGCCGGTAGCCATCAAATTGTGACGACTTTTTCCGACTCCACTCCGGCCCGCCAGTGGGGCGACAAACTCTCGCTGTTAAGTTTGGGAGTATTGATTTTCTCTTTTCTCTCTTTTCCAAAATCTAAGGTAAAATAACCCCATGGGAATAATATAATTATCGGAGTCGTTGGAATTAGTTATTTCTATTAATATTAATCACACACCCGGTGTGTGATAGAGTAACTTTATGAAAGTTAACAAGTTGGTGGTTAAAATTAATAAACCTGTAAATGAGGTTTTCAAATTTACAACCACTCCTCCAAATTCAACTAAGTGGATTCCCGGAGTAGTGAGCGAAGAAACAAATGATTGGCCTATTAAGGTGGGGACAATCTATAAATTGAAAGATGAAAGCGGTAATTATTCAGAAGTTAATGTATTAGCCTTAAGAATTGGAAAATTTATTGAGTGGGTGGCAAAAGATGGTAATTATCATTGTCGATACAATTTCAAAAAGATTGATGAAAATTGTTCGGTTCTTGAGTATCTTGAATGGGTGGAAACAGGTGATTTACCAGACCCGTTTACCCAGGAGATATTAGAAAAACTCAAAACTGTAATTGAAAATACTTAAATAATTTAAATTATCTTAGCGCCAGGAATATTTGGGCTAGGGCGAGGATAACCTGGGCGGCGGCGAGAACGAGCATGACTTTTTCAATTTTTTCTGCCTTGAGATTAAAGTTTTTAATGGTGGCAATTAACCGTCTAAAAATTTCCGCGTGGGCGGCCTCGGTATATTGGTGACTTTTATTAACTAGAAGTTTGGCAACGATGGTGTCTGTGGATTGTTTTTTTGGGTTCATGGTCGAATTATAACAAATGAGGGGTTAAAATAGGTTAATGACGAAAAATAAGCTGGCGATTTTTGAAGGTTTTAAAATTAGGCGGGTGTGGGATGATAAAAATGAAAAGTGGTGGTTTTCGGTGGTGGATGTAGTGGCGGCATTAAGTGAAAGCCCCAATCCTAGAAATTATTGGAAAGTATTAAAGTTTAGACTCAAAGATGAAGGAAATCAGTCGGTTACAAAATGTAACCAACTGAAAATACAGGCCCCCGATGGTAAATATTACTTAACCGATACTGCCGATACGGAAACAATGTTACGCCTAATCCAGTCAATTCCGTCACCCAAGGCCGAACCGTTTAAATTATGGCTGGCTCGGGTTGGCTATGAACGGATCGAAGAAGCGGAAGACCCGGAAAAAGCGATCCAACGGGCGATGCAGTTTTATTTAAAGCGCGGCTATTCCAAAAATTGGATTAATCAAAGATTAAAGAGCATCGAAATCAGAAAAGACTTGACTGATGAATGGGAAGATCGCGGCGTGAGACAGGGAGACGAATTTGCGATATTAACCGACGACATTACTTTTGCCTGGGCGGGGTTGAAAACAAAACAATACAAAAAATACAAGAGTCTCAAAAAAGAAAACCTGCGGGATAACATGACCAATTTGGAGTTAGTGTTGAATATGCTGGCCGAAGTTTCCACCACGGAAATTTCCAAAAAAGTCGAACCGAAAAATTTTATTCAAAATCGCCAAGTGGCCTGTGAAGGCGGCAGTATTGCCGGTTCTGCCAGGCGCAAACTGGAAAAAAAGACCGGCAAAAAGGCGATTACCAAATTGAACGCAAAAGGTTTAAAATTAATCAAATGAAAATAATGGTGTTTTTGCACGGGACGGCGACTAAGCCGGCCAAATGGGATTTAACCGGACAAAGTTTTTCCCACTATGTGCCGACGGGTAAGGCGGTGGAAAAACTAAAAAATTGGGTCAGTCAGGGCGCGCAAATTTGTTACTTAACCTCCCACGAACATGCCACTGGAGTGGAAATTGATAAGCAGGTTTTAGATAAATACGGCTTTCCTCAGGGGGAAATTTATTGGCGTCAAAACGGTGCTGTCTATAAAGACGTGGTTGAGCGGGTCATGCCGGATATTTTAATTGAGGATGACTGTGAATCTATCGGCGGCGAAGCGGAAATGACTTATCCCTATATCCGGCCGGATTTAAAACCCAAAATTAAATCCATCGTGGTTAAAGAATTCCAGGGCATTGATCATTTGCCGGACGAGTTGGCTAAACTAACTTCGTGATAAAATACGAAGCAATGAAAAAGCCTAAAACTTATTTTATCTTTACTTTCGGTTGTCAGATGAATAAGTCTGATTCTGAGCGGGTGGCGGGCGACTATCTGGCCCGGGGGTATCAGTTGGCTAAAACCGTTGATGAGGCCGATGAAATTGTCATTAATACCTGTTCGGTCAGAAAATCTGCCGAAGATCGGGCCCGGAGCTTAATTAACAACTTATCCAAAAAGTTTCGGGAGGCAAAAAAGAAGCCAAAGATTATCTTAACCGGCTGCATGATCCATCATGGTGAGGAAAAACTGCTCTCCATGTTGCCGTTTGTCGACGAGATTTTGCCGATCGCTGAAGTCGGTTTTAACTCAGCGGCCGTCCGGCGGGATAAACAGCATGCCTGGATCCCGATTTCTTCCGGCTGCAACTCGTTTTGCTCGTTTTGTATCGTGCCTTTGTCGCGCGGCCGGGAAGTATCCCGGCCTCAACCAGATATCTTGGCTGAAGTGCGGCATTTAGTCAGGCAGGGTTACAACGAAATTACTTTAGTTGGACAAAACGTCAACTCTTACGGCCTGGAAAAAGTCGGCATTGGCTTAAGGAAACTGCTAATGCGTGATCCCAAACAGCTTAAACTGCCGGCCAATAAATCACAGTACAAAAAATTTAAGGGTATCCCGCCGTTTGTAAAATTATTGGATAAGATCTGTGAGTTTAAACAAATAGCCAAACTAAGATTTTTGACCTCCAATCCTTGGGATTTTTCCGATGCCTTGATCGATTGTATTTCTCGCCATCCCCAAATCGACCGGTTTATCCACTTGCCGGTTCAGTCAGGCAGCAACCGGACCTTAAAGCGGATGAACCGCGGCTATACCTGGCAGGACTATTTACAAGTCGTTGCCAAACTGCGCCGGAAAATTCCCGGCGTCACTTTGGGGACAGACATTATTGTTGGTTTCCCCGGAGAAACTGACACAGATTTTCAGGAGACGGTTAACTTAGCTAAAAAAGTTAACTGGCAGGTGGCCTTTGTGGCCCGCTATTCGCCCCGGCCGGGGACGGTTTCCTATCGCCTCTACCCCGACAATGTTTCTGACGTGGTTAAAAAGAAGCGCTGGCAAGTGTTAGAAAATTTAATCAACCAGCCGCATTTAACTCACCGGCCTCAAGTGATCAAATGAAAAAAATATTGATAGTTTGCGGCCCGACGGCGATTGGAAAAACTGCCTTGGCAGTAAAACTTGCCAAAAAATTTGCCGGGGAACTGATTTCGGCCGACTCGCGCCAGGTTTATCAGGGCATGGACATTGTTACCGGTAAAGACAAACCGGCCGGAGTCAAGCTTCACGGTTTGGATTTGGTTAAGCCCGACGAAGAATTTTCAGCCGCCCATTTTGTAACGCAAACCCGGACTTTGATTAATCAAATTATCAAGAGAAAAAAACTGCCGATTATTGTCGGCGGCACCGGGCTATATATTAATAGTCTGATTAATCCGCCGGCAACTTTGTCAGTCAAGCCCGATTGGCAGTTAAGAAAGCAATTGGAACCAAAGACGGTTAAGGAGTTACAAAACCAACTAAAAAAATTAGGCGGACAAAGATGGCGGCAGATGAATCACTCTGATCGCTTAAATCCCCGGCGTTTAATTCGGGCCATTGAAGTAAACAAATTCCAACAAGGTCAGGCCTTCCCTTCGGAAAGGACGGACCTTAAATTTAACACACTCTGGATAGGGTTGAGAGAAAATAAAGCAATTTTGGACGAGCGGATTGCCAAACGGGTTAAAACCAGAGTTAAAGCCGGAGCCATTGCCGAATGGCAACAACTCAAAGCCAAGTACCGGCAGGATTTAGAGTCAATGACAGGGATTGGCTATCGGCAGTTGCCGGATATTGCCGCCTGGATTCTCTCCGAGCAGCAGTATGCCGTCAGGCAAATGACCTACTTTAAAAAAATCAGGCAGATTCACTGGTTTGAGCTTGACCAAGCGGGTGATATAGCCAAGCTGGTTAAGGCTTGGTATACTAAGTAATATGCCCGTGGCTAAAACACCGGTCAAAGTCGAAGTTACCCACAAAACCATCATTTTTACCGTTTTCTTTATAATTGCCCTGGTGATCTTGTTCCAGATTCGTAGCCTGATTTTATTTCTGTTTATCGCTCTGATATTGATGTCTGCCCTTAATCCCTTGATTGACCGTCTGGAAAAATATAAGATCCACCGCGGGCTGTCCACGATTATTTTATACATTATTCTGTGGTCGTTTATCAGTTTTAGCATTGCTTCGCTGGTGCCGCCTTTAGTGGAACAGTCAGCTCATTTTCTAGCCCGTTTGCCCGATGATGTCGAGCGCCTTAGCCAGGGCCGTTTTGATGTGTCAATTTTTGAGCCGCAACTGCAAGTTTTGCCGCAAAACATTTTTAAAATAGTTGTCGGTGCCTTTAACAATGTTATTGGACTGTTTACTTTAATGGTGATCGTTTATTATCTGATTTTGGAGAGGAAAAATTTACACAAATACTTAATGTTTTTCTTTGGCAATGACGGCCGGGAGGATAGGGCTGAAGCCTTTATCGATAAGTTGGAAAAAAGACTGGGCGGTTGGGTTCGGGGCGAGTTACTGTTAATGTTATTTGTCGGGCTGTTATCTTACGTGGGCTTGGTCTTTTTGGGCGTCGAATTTGCCATCCCTTTAGCATTCCTGGCTGGAATTTTGGAAATCATTCCCAATATCGGGCCGACGCTGTCTGCCGTCCCGGCAATTTTAGTGGCCTGGGGCATCTCGCCGGTGTTAGCTTTAGCCGTGGCTGCTTTATATTTTGTGATTCAGCAGGTGGAAAATAACTTTTTAGTTCCTAGAGTCATGTCTAAAGCCGTCGGTTTGAGCCCCCTGGTAGTCATTATTTCCTTGCTGGCTGGTTTTCGTTTGGCCGGTGTCACCGGGGCGATTTTAGCCATCCCGCTGGTACTGCTGTTGGAAATTGTGGTTTCTGATCTTAAAAAACGCTAGGAAGCAGTAAGCCAGATTCTGTTTTAAGGTGACATCTGTCTAATGCCTTCAATCTTTTGGCCTCGGGAAAGCGCCTGATAACGGCCAGGTCGGAAGTTGCTGCGGGGAGAATTACCCTAGTCTCCGATGACGTTGGTATCGGAGCCGTTTCACATCGCTCGTCTCTGTGGCTTCACTGTTGCCGGTAACCATGCTTACCGAGCACCCCCGCTTGCGCGGGGCACCCTGCTTTCAGCAGTCTGGACTTTCCTCCACGTTCATGTAACTGAACGTGGCGTCACCACGCTTCCTAGCCTTGCTATTATAGCAAAATACATGCTACTCTCATATCAGAGTGAAAGGGGGTGAGATAATGACAGATTTAACTTTTGTTTCTAATTGGCAGGAGGCGATTTTTTTAGCGGCGACTAATATTTTAAGCCGCTTTTTCCTCTTTTTGCCTAGTTTCTTTGCCGCCATCGTTATTTTCATTTTCGGCCTGATTTTGGCTAAATGGACCAAGGCTTTAGTGGTGAAAATCCTATCGGCCATCAAGCTTGACCAGTTGTTAAGAAAAGCCGGCCTGAATAGCTATTTGGATAAAGCCGATATTCGCGACAAGGTCGAAGTATTTGTGGGCGAGTTGATCCGCTGGCTCATCGTTTTGGTATTCTCCATGGCGGCGGTCAATATTTTGGGCTTAACTACCGTTTCTGGGGTCTTGAACAGCCTGTTGAGCTACATTCCCAGAATCATCTCGGCTGTTTTAATCTTAACCATCGGCGTTTTGTTAGCCGGATTGGTGGAGAGTTTGATTAAGGGAGCGGTTAACCAAGTCCATGTTCGTAGCAGCCGGATGCTGGCTAAAATTTCCAGCTATTTGGTGGTAGTGGTTTCGGCCTTAGCGGCGATCAACGAATTGGGGATTGCCCAAAGCTTGATTAACACCTTGATTATCGGGGTGGTAGCCACCTTAAGTTTAGGTATAGGTTTGGCTATCGGTTTGGGTGCCAAAGAAATGGTCGCCAAAATGCTCATGGATTGGTACGATCAGAGCAGAAAGAAAAAATAAGCAATGACGCCAATTCAAGCGGCTACGTTAGGCCTGGTTCAGGGTCTGACTGAGTTTTTGCCGATTTCCTCAACGGCTCATTTGGTGGTGGTGCAAAATTTATTCGGTTTTACCCAAGCGCCGGTGACTTTTGATATTGTCATTCACCTGGGTACGGCTTTGGCCACGATTCTGGTTTTGTGGCAGGTGATCAGAAAACTTTCACTTCGATTAATTAAACTAATATTAATAGCCACGATTCCGACTGGAATCCTGGGTTTGATTTTTAACCGTTGGAACGAGTTGATTTTCGGGTCTTTGTTGTTTACTGCAATCACTTTGATTATCAATGGTTTTATTTTACTGCTGCCGCAATGGTTTAAAGTTAAAGCCAGATTACTTAACGTTCGTTCCTCAACCGCCATCGGTGTGGCCCAGGGCCTGGCAGTTTTACCGGGAATTTCCCGCTCCGGATCAACCATTGTCACCGGTTTGCTTTTTGGCTTAAAGCCAAAAGACGCCTACAATTTTTCCTTTTTAATCTCTCTGCCGGCCATTGCCGGCGCCCAGCTGCTGCAGTTTAAGCAGTTCAATTTTGTCGAGACTCAACCTTTAAACTTCGGCTTGGGCTTTTTAGCCGCGTTTATCTCCGGTTACTTGGCTCTGCTCTGGTTCCGCCGCCTCGTCAGCCAGGGGAAACTGGCCGGTTTTGCCTATTACTGTCTGGTTTTAGGCGGATTGCTGTTATTTGTCTAGAAACTGACGTAGAGCGGGTGGACTTTGATTGGCTGGTTGCCGCCGGCTTCGGCGCGGGCGATACCCACCGCTTGGCCTTCTGTCTTGGTGATGGTCGCCAGCGTGGTCCAGTCGCTGCCGCCGATAAACTTAGCTTTCAGCTCGTAAACCCGGCCCAAAGGTAAAGATTTGGCTTGGGACTCAAGGCTGACTCCGTTTGCCGGCTGGATGTCAAGATTGCCCTCACCCTGGAAAATTAACAGCCATAGCAACAGGCCGCTGGCGGCATTAATGTTTCTGGCGCTTAATTTGGCCTGGAGGTCATTAAGTTTTTCCAGTTTAAGTTCGGCTGTCGTGGTTTGGTCGGTTACCCAAAACATCCCCGGCCACTCGGTTGATTGCCCCAAAATATTGACACTGACTTTGCCGGAACGGGCATTGTCGGGCAGTTTAAACTCAATGTAGTCATCGGTCCAGGTGACCAGATTGTCAGACGGAATAGTTTGTCCGGCCAGGCTGACCGATGTATTGTCGCTTAGGCCCCCTAGGTTAGCCCCGTGCACCAAGACAGCATCTTGAGCTTTGCCGAAAAAATGATCAACCAGATAGATCTCCGGCGGGCCTTTGGGGGTAACAAACTCGCTGGTTACCGGTTGGGTTTTGGTAATTAAGGCTGCTTCTGAACGGGTCCGGGTGGGTGAGTTAGCCGACCTTAATGCCAAGGGGATAATGGCTACCACTAAAGCAAAGGTGGAAATAGCTAATAATTTTTTCCAGGAAAGTCGGTAAAACCAAAGTAATAGGCGTTTCGATTTCATAATGCCCTCCGGCTAATAGTAATGTTTTTGTCGTCGGCGTTAAAGACGATATTGAACTGGTCAAAAAAACCGATCCGGCCCAAAATATTACTCGCTTGGGGGTTTTCGGAATAAACTACCGGCAGAACCACCTCTTCTGGGCCGATTTTAACCACAAACTCGCCTCGGTAGGCAAAGGTTTTTTGTCCGGCAAAACCCTCGATGGTAATCCGCGGCAAATTTTCTAAGTCAGCCCCCATGTCTAAGGCAGCAATTTTAGGCAAAGCCGAAACGACCGCGCCGGAATCGATCAGAAACTCCAAGCTGTTATAACCGGTGGTGGTTTTGACCTGTAGTTTTACTTGGGGGTTTAAGGCATTGCCGAAATGCTTGTATAAAGTTTGTTGATAAGGAATGACTAAGATTTCATCGCCGGTTGCCTGGCCCATTAAGCGGCTGAAACTGGAAATACCCAC
>JAUYJQ010000007.1 GCA_030699295.1 Candidatus Beckwithbacteria bacterium | reverse complement strand
GCCTCATTTAAGAGCTTTTTGGGCATAGGTTAAACGTTTAATAACTGTAGTTTTGCCTAATATATACAAAACATCAAATAACGGCGGCGTAGCTGACCGGCCGGTTACTGCCAAGCGGATAGTCATAAATGCCGGCCGGGGCTTGAGGCCTAACTTAGCTTGTAATTCATGAAGCTTTGCTTCTAAGCTGGCAACCGACCAATCAACCACATTAGTTACCGTCTTGACTACTTGCTCTAGATACTCAATCGTTTCCTTGACTGTCAACTTTGATTCTTTGAGTATCGCTGCGGCGTCAATTTTTGGCTGAGTCACAAAATATTCCGTTAATTCGTTAATTTCTGTTAATTTTACCAGTCTCTCCTGAATTAAGGGTAAAATTTGATTAATTAAAGAACTACTAATTTTAATCTTAAGAAACGGTTTAATTAATTGAATTAACTTGGGAAGTGCTAATTGCCTGATTAACTTGGCGTTAAAATAATCAAGTTTCTGGATATCGAAAATCGGGTTGCCGGTTTGAATCTTTTCAAGGCCGAATATTTTAATCAATTTGTCCATTGATAGTAACTTGGAGTTATCTTTATAAGACCAACCCAAATAAACCATAAAAGTCAGCAGGGCATCAGGCAGATAACCCTCGCTCAAGTAATCTAAGACACTCTTGGCGCCGTGACGTTTGGACAGCTTAGCCTTATCCGGCCCCAAGATCACCGGAAAGTGACCGATTTGGGGAATGGGCCAGCCGAAAGCCTGGTATAAAAGCAGGTGCTTGGGTGTGGAAGAAATCCATTCAACGCCGCGCAAAATATGGCTGATTTTCATCAGGTGATCATCGCAAACCACCGCCAAATGGTAAGTTGGGTAGCCATCGGATTTTAACAGTACCTGGTCATCGATTAACTCGTTTTTAAATTCGATTCGGCTTTGAATTAAATCCTGCCACCCGGTAACGCCCTGATCCGGGACGCGCAAACGGATCACATGAGAAGTTTTTTTAGCCATAAGGCCGACCACGGCCGGCGGTGTTAACTTTAAACAGTGTTGATCATAACCTTGGCCGCGCAGCCCCGCCAATCGCTCCTTGGAACAAAAACAATAGTAAGCTTTCCCCTTATCCACCAACTGGTGGGCCAGTTTTTGGTAAATGGCTAACCGCTTAGACTGAATATATGGCCCTTCATCCCAAGTAATGCCGATAAGTTTTAAGATTTCTAAAATTTTGGGTAAAGATTCCGGCACCAAGCGCTCCCGGTCGGTATCCTCGATCCGTAAGACTAATTTGCCCCCATGATGACGGGCAAACAAAAAGTTATACAAAGCCGTCCGGGTATTACCGATGTGCGGGATACCGGTAGGACTGGGGGCAAAGCGGACACGGATCATAAAGTATATTATACTGAAATTAAGATGGCGACGTTGACTGAAACAGCCATGAGTGTGAGGAAACTGATTAAATTCAGCCTCTTGGGTGTGGCGATTTTTTTGACTTTTAAATTCGGCTTGTTTGTCTATAACACTTATATCCGGGTGGTCAATCCTCCTCCGCCGCCGCCGCCGACGGTCGCTTTCGGCAAATTGCCCAAAATGGCCTTCCCGGAAAAACTGCACCCGGAACTGACTTTACGCTTAGAAACCCCCACCGGCGGCACTCCCAGTTTGGGCGACCGGGCTGAAGTCTTACTCATGCCCCAGATCAGACCTAGTTTTTCCGCTCTGGACGAATCCAAGATCACTGCCGGAAAACTAAACTTCAGAAACCAGCCCAGTGAAATTACCGAACGACGTTATAAATGGGAATCCAGCGAGTTTTTACCCAGCACCTTGGAAATGGATATTGTCAGCGGCAGTTTCATTTTAAAAAGAAATTGGCAGGCTGACCCGACCATTTTAAGCAACAAACGCTTACCGGGCAAAGAAGAAACTGAGCTCGAGGTAAAAAACTGGCTCAAGCAAATCGGCTTGGGCAATGACGAACTCGATCTGGGCAAAATTGAGATTACTTACTTAACTTTTTCCAGCGGCCAGTACACCAAAGCCGTCAGTTTGTCTGAAGCGGACTTTGTCCAAGCCGATCTGTTCCGGCCGGATATTAATGATTTACCGATCCTGACTGAAGAACCCAGTAAAGGCGTCGTCAGAGTGATTTTTTCCGGTTCTGACGAAGCCGAAAAGCGCATTGTTCAGGCAGAGTACAACTACTTTCCGGTTAACACCGAGGAAACAGCCTCTTATCCGATCAAAACGGCCAGCCAGGCTTGGCGGGAACTCCAAACCCGCCAGGGCTACATTGCTTCGATCGGCAACAATCCGGAAAATGTCATTTCTATCAGGAGAATTTACCTGGGATATTTCGACAACACCACCCCGCAGGGATTTTTGATGCCGATTATTGTTTTTGAAGGCGACAATGGCTTTTTCGGCTATGCCGAAGCGATTACTAGTGAATGGCTGGAGTTACCGCCTGCCAGCGGTGGTTTGAATACACCCAATTAATCAGGCTGGCGGTCTCACCGAAACGGTCATTTGAGCCCAAAACAACAGTAATTATTTTTCGCCCGTTACGCTCCACGTAAGCTACAAAACACTCACCGGCTAACTCGGTCCAGCCGGTTTTGACACCGGCCAAACCGGGAACAATACCTAAAAGCTGGTTGATGGTTTCCAAGTCATGAGTCACGGTATTATCAACGTCAGAGACAGTGATCCCCAGGGTGCCGACAACTTTTTTAAAAGCCGGGTTGGCCATGGCGCTGGCCGCTATCAGGGCTAAATCGTGAGCGGTGGTATAGTGGCCGTAGGCATCCAGGCCCGAGGCGTTAGTAAACTGGGTGTGGCTTAAGCCTAAGTCTTTTACTTTCTGATTCATCGCCTCGATAAAGGCATCTTCGCCGCCGGGATAGTTCTGCGCCAAAACTGTGGCTGCATCGTTAGCTGACTCTACCAGTAAGCCATAAAGCAGGTTTTCCACGCTAATCCGCTCGCCGCTTTTGAGCTTCATCACCTGACCGGTTTGGTGAACCGAATCAATGGTAATGATTTTATCTAAAGGGTAAGTGTCTAAAACAATCAAGGCGGTCATAATTTTGGTGGTCGAGGCCGGCAGGAGCTTAAAATCCGGGTTTTTGGCATAGACAATCGTTTTCGAGTCAACATCAATGACTACGGCCGAGCGGGCTGATAAGAAAGGGGCTCTGACGCCATCGCTATTGACAGGCACGTCAACCGGCAGGGGTAATTGCCAAGTCACCGGACGGACCAGGGGCTTAGCCTCACCCAAATCCAAGTCATAAATGTGACTCCGCCCCGGCAGCAAAGCCAAACCAAGGAAAATCAAAATCAAATTTAGCTTGATCCCCGGCTGCGATTTTATCCAAGCAAAAAAAACCTTCATTTAACCAGTTTTAGGTGGAGCTCTTTGAGCTGTTCCGGCGTAGCCTGGCTAGGCGCATCTACCACGGCAGTCTGGCCGGAGGCGACCGCCGGATAAGCAATCACTTCCCGCAAATTCGGTTCGTTAAACAAGACCATCAATAACCGATCAATTCCCGGGGCAATACCGCCATGGGGCGGAACGCCGTAAGTAAAGGCGGTCAACATATGCTCAAATTGTTTTTCCTGCTCTTTGGTAAAACCAATCAGCTCAAATACTTTCCGCTGGATCTTTGGATCATGGATTCGGATCGAGCCGCCGCCGACCTCATAACCGTTTAAAACCAGATCGTGCTGGAGACCACGGACTTTGAGCGGGTTTTTATCAAGCAAGGGAATGTCGTCGGGATGGGGGCTGGTAAACATGTGGTGCGACGGGGCCAATTTTGCATTTTTGCCGGCGCCGTGGAAAAAATCCTCCTGAGTCTGCTGATTAAATAAGGGAAAGTCGACAATCCAGGCAAACGCCAGCTCATGGGGATCTTGGTTATCTTTTCTTAAATCCGGCTTGTCTGAACCGTATTTTTTAACGGCTTGCTCATGACTCAGCCTCGGCCAAGGTGACTGGCTGATGGTTTTATCGGGAAAAACCTCTTTGACCATGGCCGTATACATGGCTTCAATTAGCTCCAGAATGTCGTTTTGGGTAACAAAGGACATTTCCAGGTCCAATTGGGTAAACTCGCCGTAAGCCCGGTCATGGCGCGGGTCTTCGTCGCGAAAACACCTGGCAATCTGAAAGTAACGTTCAAAACCAGCCACCATCAATAATTGCTTGTACTGCTGGGGCGATTGCGGCAGAGCGTAGAATTTGCCCGGCTGGAGCCGCGAAGGCACCAGAAAATCCCGGGCGCCTTCGGGAGTGGTTTTGGTCAACATGGGCGTTTCGATTTCCACAAACTCCTCTTGGGTCAAATAGTCGCGGATGAACTTGACCAATTTGGCTCGGGTACGGATAATCCGGTTTAAGCGTGGCCGGCGTAAGTCCAAATAGCGGTACTTTAATCTAACTGCTTCGTCGATATCGTGGCCGTCAGTATCCAGAGGAAACGGCAGTTCCCGGCTGATGGTAACCACTTCCACTTTACTTGCCTGAATTTCAACTTTGCCGGTCTTTAATTTCGGATTAGCCAGCTTTTCCGGCCGTTTGACAACTTTGCCGGTAACGTATACCACTGATTCTGGTTTTAAGTTATCTTTCGGGTTTTGGAAGACCACCTGGACTAGGCCGCTTCGATCCCGTAAGTCAAAAAAAACAATCTTGCCATGGCTTCTAACTGAATTGACCCAGCCCTTAAGTAAGACTGTCTTGCCAACTGCTTTAAGCGTATCTAAGGTTAAGGTTCTTTCCATAATCTGATTGTATCGAGAAAGACTTGTGTTGACAACCAGTTGCAGATTGGCTAAATTACCTGGAAATGCCTAATTGCGAAAAGTGTTTGTTACCAGTTAAATGCAACCAGATACCCAAACGGGTCACTGGTTGCTGGAAAAGAGTCAATGAAAACTTGGAACCTAAAATCCCTCTCCATGTTTTCGTAAATCTAGTTTCGGAGCCCATCCAACGATTTAAGGTTAAAGAATTGGCGGAACAAAAAGGTGACATATTTCCTTCAATCTCGGATTTGCTGGTTCAAGGAACAGTTTCACCGCAACAAATTGAGCAATGTATCCCAGTTATGGATCAGGCAGATACCATTATCGGCTATCAAGTAAGCTTTAAAAAGAGTGGGGCTGGATTTTATCTGCCTTAATCTCTTTAATCTTTAATTCCAAAGACTGATGATTGTTCCAGGAATTTTGCTCGATGGAGTAAATAATATCAACCGCTTGGCCGGGTTCAAGTTTCTCAGCCAGATAACCCTGACCAAAAGCAATCCCGGCAAATCCGGGCAGTTTTAACTTGAGGTGCTTATTTTCCTGACCGACCGGATAAAAACTTAAAACTCTAACTTTTTTTGCCTGAAATAGAGGCGTGGGGTTACCAAAACCAAACGGGGCAAAGCGCTGCAGCTGCCGGTATAAATTCCAATCGACTTGCTTTAGGGCCAAATCGCAGTCGGAGCTGCTTTCCGGCAGTAAATCTTTATCGGTTAATTTAGCGGCAGCCGTTTCCAGTTTCAGTTTTATTTTCGGCAGGTTTTTGGCATCAGCAGTAAAACCGGCAGCCATCGGGTGACCACCCCGCTCTAAAACTAAGTCGCCTAAATCCCGAATAGCTTTAATGGCATCAAAGGTTTTGAGCGAACGCATCGAGGCTTTAACATGATGCGGCCCTAAAGCAATCACCACTGCCGGCCGGTGAAACTGTTCAACTAAGCGCCCGGCGACTAAACCAACCAAGCCTTCATGATAGTCTTTGCTTTGGACAAAAACTAAATTTTTATTGATGCCGGCTTTTTTCCGGGCATCGGTAAACATGGCACTGGTTTGATCCTGCCTTGACTGATTAACCTGGTTTAAGGTCGTGGCCAAACTCTGCGCCCGCTTTAAATCAGTGGTGCATAATAACCGGAGAGCATCGAGGCTGTCGGCTAACCGACCCATGGCGTTTAAACGCGGCGCCAGGGTAAAACTGACCTGCTGAGGAGAAATTTTACTAAGATCAATTTGGGCTGTTTGGGATAAGGCCTTAATACCTAACCGGGGAGAAATTTGCAGTGCCTCTAAACCGTATTTGACCAAAGACCTGTTGGCCGATAACAGCGGAACCATATCGGCAATCGTCCCGATGGCCGCTAAGTCTAATGACTTTAACGCCGCCTGACGATTTAATTCCCGGCTGAAAAACCAAGCCACGCCGACACCAGCCAACTGATCGGTATGGACGATCGCCGCTGCCGGAGGCCAAATTGTCCGACCGTTTTCCTGCTTGGGCTGATGGTGATCGGTAATAATCAGATCAATGCCGTGGTTACTGGCATATTCGGCCGCTGCAAAAGCAGTAATGCCGTTGTCAACGGTAATAACTAGCGGTTTGCCGCCGATTTTTTTTAAGCCTTTGACTGATAAACCCCGTACCGGCTCGTTGCGGCCGGCAATATAAGGCAAAACCTTGGCTTTGAGTTGATGCAAAGCTTCCCATAAAACCGCGGTGGCCGAAATGCCGTCGGCATCGTAGTCGCCGTATACGTAAATGGGGCGCTTGGCTTTGACTGCCTGTTTAACTAAGACGCCCGCCCGCTTGACCGCCACCGGCTTAATCCCCACCTTTTCTAAGCTGATTGTTTGCGGCCGGCCGGGTGAAAAAAAATCTAGAATCGCAGCCGGTGAGGTCAAACCGCGCTTTTTGAGTAAAACGTCAATTACTGTCATAATAGTAATAAATGCAGTTTAAACTACCGCCGCTAATTAAGAAAGTTTTGACCGTTTTGGAAGCGGCCGAATTTAAAGTTTATGTTGTCGGCGGGGCAGTCAGAGACTTACTGACAAAAACTCCGGTAACCGACTGGGATTTTACTACCGACGCCACCCCAGAACAAATTCAAAAACTATTTGCCGATAATTATTATGATAATACTTTCGGTACGGTGGGAGTTAAGCTGGACGAAAAAGTCTTTGAAATCACTACTTTTAGAACCGAATCAGGCTATTCTGACCGGCGTCGGCCGGATAAAATTGCCTGGGGTAAAACCATCAAAGAGGATTTAAAAAGGCGGGATTTTACCATCAACGCCATGGCTTTGACCCGTTCCCGGGAATTGATTGATCCGTACGCCGGCCAAAAAGATTTAAAGGCTAAGGTCGTCCGGGCCGTCGGTGACCCGGACCGACGTTTTGGGGAAGACGCCTTAAGAATGATGCGGGCAATTCGGATTGCCAGCCAGTTAGGCTTTAGTATCGAAACCAAAACCTTAGCGGCGATTGCCAAAAACAGCACTTTAATTAATCAAATTTCCCAAGAAAGGGTCCGGGACGAACTGTTAAAAATTGTTGCCTCGGCTTATTCCAAAGAAGGCATCATGCTCATGTTTAACGGCGGGTTACTGGCTCACATTTTACCGGAATTGGTTGCCACCCGCGGGGTAACTCAAAGCGGCCACCACACTAAAGACGTCTGGAACCACAGCCTGGACGCCCTAGCCGCCTGCCCTTCGCCCCAGCCAATGGTCCGTTTAGCCACTTTACTCCATGACATCGGCAAACCCCGGGTGAAACAACTAGGCGGGAAAAATACCGAGGTGACTTTTTATAACCACGAGGTAGTCGGCGCCCGCATGAGCAAAGCCATTGCTCACCGTTTAAAGTTTTCCAAGAAAGAGACTGATCTTTTGTGGCTGTTGGTGCGCTGGCACATGTTCCAGTACGAACCGAAAATGACCGATAAAGCCATCAGGCGCTT
>JAUYJQ010000002.1 GCA_030699295.1 Candidatus Beckwithbacteria bacterium | reverse complement strand
CTGGTTAAACTCAAACAACATTCCGGCGTTAGCCGCCAGTTGCTGCCGGCCGGACAACCCCCTGGCTCTCTCCCAAGGGGTCAGCGCCTTTTCCGCTTGGATACGGCTGCTGCCCACCCTAATTGTTCCTGGTTGCCCCTTAGGCCACCACCAAATAATTGCGGCTACCGCCGCCAGCCCCAAACCCAGTAACCACTTCATACTTATTGGCCGGGGAAGGTTGGCTCAGGCATCATCCCCTTCATCATTTCTGCCATGTCCGTAAACTGGACGTCGGCCGGTAACTCAAACCGGTTCCCGGAAAAAATATCGGGGCGGCATTTATATTGGACGTTCCAGTCCACCCCTTCGGCTTGAAAACTGCCGCTTTCCGGCTGCACCGGTTCGGTTGTTTCTACTACCTCTGTCGGCTCCTGACAGAACTTGATCCCTTTCTTTTCCGGTTCGCCCCAGGTATAAGCACAATCGCCTTTTTTCACCATAAATCCGGTTTTACCGTCTGTCATGGTTTTGACATACATGTCTTCACCTTTAACGTAGGACTCGCCGCTGCCCTCGCTGGTTTGCCAGTCGCATTTCATCGGCACCCCTAGCTTCATTTTACTCACCCCCTTCTATGCTGCATCCTGATTTTTGGGCTAAAGTTTCTAAGCTGACTTCGCCGTCCAGTCTAGAGCCGTCGCCAAACTCCCAGGTGGGATAACCGTTAATCCCCGCCTGCTGACACTCCTCGGTTTGGGTTTTGCCGTCGGGCAAAGAGCACTCAATATAGTTAATTTTAGAAAAGCTACTTCCAAACATTCTTTTTTGATTAGCGCAGTGCGAGCACCAGTAAGCCCCAAACATTTTTGTCCCCTTATCGGTCAGGCACTGGGCCAGCTGATCATACTGTCCACTGCTAATTTTGGGGGTGGCAAACACGGCGTAGATTATCAAGGGCACCAGCACCAAACCGATTGTTCCCAAAGTAATCCACAGGCTTTTTTTATCCATAGCCATAAGTTTAACTTAAGTTTATAATATTGCCAATGAATAAAAGTTTTAAGACATCGGCAATTTTAGCCGGCGTCGGCATACTCCTGGCCAGCTATTTATTTTATTCCTACCTGGCCCCTACCCCGCCGGGACTGTGCGATATCAATAGTACTGTCAACTGCGACGCTGTCACCAAAGGGCCCTTAGCTGAATTTATGGGTATACCGGTATCTTTGGTGGGCTTGATCGGCTACATTACCATTCTCTACGCCAGCTTAATGAAGTTTAAGAAACTCCATCTGTTTATGGTCAGTTTTGGCATGGTGTTTTGCCTGCGCTTGACTTACCTGGAGATTTTCCAAGAAAAAGTTTTTTGCCCGGTCTGCGGCGCCTGCCAGCTAGTCATGCTGATTCTGTTTATTATCTCTCTGAAATTGAACGCGGCCCATGATCCAGCTTAGTCACGGTAGCTAAGTTTACCTGTCTTAAACTCATAGCGTTAATCACCACAATTACTGATGATAGGCTCATTAAAATCGCCCCAAACTCCGGCTTTAGTTGAATTCCCCAGGGAATAAACACACCGGCGGCAGCGGGTATTGCCAAGGTGTTATAACCCAAGGCCCAAATTAAATTTTCGATCATTTTACGGTAAACTTTGCGGGCTAAAACAATCAAGCGGCTGATATCCTCCGGGTTGCTCCGGGTCAGCACCACGTCACCGGCTTCGACAGCCACATCAGTGCCGGCACCGACAGCCACACCGACATTCGCCTGGGTTAAAGCCGGAGCATCGTTGACGCCGTCGCCAACCATAATCACAATTCTACCTTTATTCTGGAGCGATTTAATATGTTCATATTTTTTCTCCGGCATCACTTGGCTGAAAATCGTGTCAATATTCAACTGTTTCCCCACTGACTCAGCTACCTCTTGGCTGTCGCCGGTGAGCATGGCCACCTTGACACCCAGGCGGTGAAGCTTATCCACCGCGGTTTTGGCTTCCGGCTTGATCTGGTCGGCTAAAGTAAGAGAGCCTAAAATTTCGACTTGGCTGGCCACAAACACATTAGCGCTCGAGGCTGGCACCAAGTTTAATCCTTTCATCAAGGCGCTATTGCCTACAAAATAAGTCCGGCCGTCAACCTCGCCTCTAATCCCCTGACCGGCCAAGTTCTTAAAATTGACCACCTTGGCTGGTTTAATCCCCTGCTCTTTGGCGTATTTCACAATTGCCTGGCCAATGACGTGGGATGAATGATTTTCCAAACCGGCGACCAGCCTTAATAAATTTTTAGGTTGATTGTCTACGGCCGTCACTTTGGTGACGCCGAACTCGCCCTTGGTCAAAGTACCGGTCTTATCAAAAACGACGTAATCGGCTTTCTTGACCACTTCCAACTTGGCCATGTCTTTGATAAACACACCGTTAGCCACCGCCAGCTTGGTGGCAATGGTGGTCACCGTGGGAATAGCCAAACCCAAGGCGTGCGGGCAGGCAATTACCAGCACGGTGATTGCCAGCGTCATGGCAAAAACAAAGGTTTGACCGGCAATTAATAACCAAACGGCCAAGGTCATAATCGCCGTCCCCAGAGCGATAAAAGTCAACCAAGCGGCCGCCCGATCGGCTAAGCGTTGAGCCGAAGGTTTGGTTTGCTGGGCCGAGGCGATCAGCTTTTGAATCTGGCCGATAGTCGAGCTGGCCCCCACCCGGTCGAGCTTAACCTCCACCGAACCGTCTAAACAAATTGCCCCGGCCACCACCCGGTCGCTTTTGGCTTTAGCTAGCGGCTTTGATTCTCCGGTTATATGGGCCTCGCTAAAGTTGGCTGAGCCGTTAATAATCACCCCGTCGGCCGGGACTTTCTCTCCCGGTAAAACTCTAACCATATCCCCGCTTTTGAGTTGAACCAAACTGACGGCTTTGACTTGACCGCGCACCAAAAGATGGGCCTCTTTAGGCAAAAGCTTACCCACTTCCTGGAGGGCATTGCCGGCGGCCGAGGAACTTTTAGCTTCTAAAAAATGGCCAAGTAAAAGCACCCAAATCAGCGTCGAGATTTCCAAGTAAAACTCGGTAGCGATGGCCGGAATAAAGGTGCCGGCAGCGGAAAACAAGTAGCCGGCGCCAACTGCCAAAGACACCAAGGTCATCATGCCGTATTTTTTCATCATGATTTCGTGGCGGGCGTGCTCAAAAAAGATTAAACCGAAGTAAAAAATGATCGTCGCCAGTAGTAATTTTAAGTAAGAGGCGGCCCCGAACCAGGATAATAGGCCTAAGGGTATAAGCAAAACCGTAACAATGATAAACCGGGTTAAGAAATCTTTGGCAGCCGAAGGGCTGGCCATCATCGCCGCGTGGTCATGCTTAGCATGACCAGCGGCTTCACCTTCGGTTTCGGCAGGTACCAAGTCCATGCCGCATTTGGGACATCGCCCCGGCTGATCCTCGCGGATCTCCGGGTGCATCGGACAAGTATAAGTCATCTTAGCCCCCGTTTAACAAATTTATATAAAAGGAGTAAGCCAATTATGACAAAAATTACGTTTAAAAACTGGTTTTGAGTGAAACTGTTGAGGCTTAAATTAAGCTTAGCCGGTTCGGGCATACCCAAGCGGCCGGTTAACGTCAAATAAAGCATGATTATACCGGTGGCCCCAAACGTTACTCCGGCAATGATATTGGAAACAAAAATCGGGTAGGTTTTACGGCCTAAAACCAACGTCGTTACCTGCCGCTTCATTATCGGTTTTTCCAAGAGTTTTTTCTGATCGATAAAAGCCGAGGCTAAATATAAAGGCGTCACCATGCCTAAAACATAAACCGCACCGATCAGTAAGCTGGCGGCCAATCCCGGGGTAAAAGCACTCAGGGTAATTACCCCCAAAAGCACCGGAGCACAGCAGCTGCTGGTGACTCCGGCAAATAAACCCAGGGTAAAAGTAGACACCATATCGGGCTTACCCGGCTGTTTTTGAGTTATCTGCGGCATGGGTAACTTGATCCCCAAAAAAGCTAAAACAGCCACTAAGATCATAAATAAACTACCCAGAACATAGGTCTGATCATGCAGCTTAAAAATCAAGCCGGCTAGAACTTTGGCGCCCAAAACCACCGGCAACATCACGGTAAATATTCCCAGCGAATAAACCAAGGTCATTAAAATTACCCGCTTCTTTTCCTTAAAAATATTGCCAAAGTATGCCGGCAGTAAATAAGAGAAACAGCACGGGGCAAACAGAGCCACCATGCCGGCAATAAAGCTGGCAATTAATGACACTTGGCTAAATTCATTCATGGTTTGACTACTTGGGCAGTAATCTGGGCTTCCACTTGCGGGAAGTTTTGATGGTCAGTGTCCACAAAAATCGTCCGGGTAATATCGCCTAGATCCGTATCATCCTTGTGCACCGCTGGGTCAAAACTGACGACTATATTAGTTGAGGCATATGGCTCCAGGGTTAATGTTTCAGCCTGAGCCTGAGTGCAGGAACACGATGTACTCACTCTGGTTAAGTTAATAATTTGGTTTGTATTATTAGCTAAAGTAAACTCGGTTTTGGCCATGTCACCGTAAATTACCGTCCCCAAATCTTGGGTAACTGGAGTTAACTTGATCCCCTGATGCTGTTCCCGCCAGGCCTGAATCCCCCCGGCCAAATGCTTGACATTGGTATAACCCTGGTCAATTAAAACCTGGGCGGCCTGACTGCTCATCGAGCCGGAGCGGCAGTAAAGAATTATCTCGGCGTTTTTATCAGCCGGCAGATCGTTTAAGTGCGAATCGATTTGGTCATAGGGAATAAAGGCGTCGGTGCCCTCAAGGTGTGTCTGCTCGGGAGTATGAACATCAACGACAAAGGGGTCGGCTTTAAGCGCTTTGTCAAATTCAGCCACCGACAAATCTTTATAAGCTAGCGGCTGCTTGGGCAAAAGAACAAAAATAGCGGCCGCAACTACCACCGCTGCCAATACCAGTTTACGCCCCACAACTACCGCCTTGGGACTTTAAACCCGGTACATTTTGCACCGCCTGGCTGACTTTTTGAGCGCCGGCGGCTGAGGAATAATCGTAAGATAGCGCCTTTTGGGCATCAACCTGATCCCAGGATTTTCCCTCCTGCTGCTGAAAATAAACCGCCATTTCCACGTAAGTGCTGGGAAACCAGAACGAGTTAAAAGCCAACAAGTCTTTATAGATCTGCTCTTCGGATAAGCCATTGGCTACGGCCAGTTCGATATAGCCTAAGGCGGCCATACCGTGGTTGCAGTCAGGAAAGGCGACCGAGTTACCGCAGCAGGGCCGGTAAACATTGGCGGCAATCTTTTGCACTAACTCCTGCTGTTCTTCTGTCAAATAAATTAGTTCTTCACTTGAATAAAGCTCCATCGCCGCCTTAGTCCCCAAGGTCCAGCCGCCGGTGGAGGCAAAATTGCCGGTATCCGTGCCGCCTGTCCGCATCGGCCCTTCGTCTAAAACTTGGCTTTTTTGAGTTAAACCCAAGGCCCATAAAGTATTGACCAGAAAATAAGCACTGTTTTCATTGATCATAATCGGCTGGTCACTGTCTGTCTCCAAAAGCGCTAACAGTTCAGCTCCGTTGGTTTTGGATTTATAAATCTCCTGGTATTTGGCTGGGTCGATCGCCCCAACCTCGACCAGTTTTTTGACAAGACCCCCCCACTTTAACTTGGTGGTATAGCCCTCGGTCGGTAAAACCTTGGCCTGAGCCTCTTTAACTATATTTTCCGGCTTTTGCGCTTCAACTTGGGCCAGTTTTTTAGTCATCGAGCGGGTAGTTAGGTAATAACTACCAGCCGCCCCCAATACCAGAGCATCAACGATGAGAAAAGCAATCAAGATTGGAGCCAGCGGTTTAGTTTTTGACATTGGCGGTTAAGTTAAAGGTTAGTTGCTTTTGATTTGTATCGTTGGTTTCCAGCACCACCTGCCGGGTAATCTGACCAACACCTTGCGGGCCGTGAAAGGCCGGGTCAAACTCGACGATTAACTTAGCGCTTTTGCCCGGCTCTACTTGGCCTGTCCAGGACGATTTTTGCATCATCCCAAAATACGGGCTGACCTTACCTTCAATCACTACCTGGGCAGTGGTACACATACAGGAAGTGGAAATATTAGCCAGTTGTAAAGGCGCCTGGCCGGAATTAGTCAGGCTAAACTCAGCCTGAACCTTGCCATTATTAATGCCGATTTCTCCCCAATCAAAGCTGGTTTTATCCACAGTGACTTGGGTGGTTTGATTGCCGGCCAGACTGGCCCGGTTATTGGTTTTGGTGATAAAAAACACCCCGCCGAAAATTAACAACAGAGTTAAACTTAATCCGATCAGAATCAGTTTCATGAAAATCTCCTTGGTTCTTTTTTAAATTTTTTTAAACAGCCAGAGG
>JAUYJQ010000076.1 GCA_030699295.1 Candidatus Beckwithbacteria bacterium | reverse complement strand
GCGCAACTGGACGGAAACAGGGGCGCAGGTACAGTTAAATAGCGCTAATTACCCGGCCGGGGTCAACGCTGTTTTCGAAGCCGGCCTGTCAATTATCGGCGGGGAAGCCTGGGCCCGCCTCAAAAACAAAACCACCGGGGCGATCATCTCTGTTTCCGAAGTTTCCCATAATAACAGTGCGGTTGCCTGGAAAGGGTCTGGTGCTTTCAAGCTTCACTCGGGTAACAATCTTTACGTGGTGGAAATCAAGTCTTCTAGCGGCGAAACCGCTAATTTATCCGGTAGCCGCCTGCAACTGTCTCAGTAAATGCCATAATTTGTGACCCCATCCGGATTTGAACCGGAGTTTGCAGGATGAGAACCTGCCGTCCTAGACCGGGCTAGACGATGGGGCCTCTGGCTTATTTTATCATGTGCTAAGATTGATCATGCCCTTTAGTGTTTTAGCCGCTTTTTTGGGCGGCTTAATTTCACTTTTATCTCCTTGCAGCGCTCTGGTTTTGCCCGGCTTTTTGGCTAACAGCTTGGGCCAGAAAAAACTCTACCTGGCAACAATTATTTTTGCCTTGGGAGTATTGAGCGTCACTTTACCGCTGGGCCTGGGCGCGGTGGCTATGGTTCAATACTTAAGCCGGTACCGGCAGGCAATCACTACCATTATCGGTATGGTGTTAATTGTTGAGGCCATTTTACAGTTTTTTAATCAATCGTTATTTGGGTTCCACTGGCGTTATCGGATCACCAATGCTTATGTTTTGGGTTTGGCTTCGGGTATCGGCGCCATTGCCTGCGTTGGCCCGATCCTGGGAGCCATCATCACCTTGGCCTTTAACCAGGCTCATTTTCTTGACTCTTTTTGGCTGATAATAAGCTACAACTTGGGTTTAATCGGCCCGCTGTTTTTGCTGACCTGGCTCTGGCAAAAAAACAACGTTTGGCTAAGCCAGCTCTTGCGGGGTAAGCTTATCCACTGGGCTGCCGCTATCTTTCTGTTGATCTTAGGCATAGTTTTTATCAAGTACCAAGGGGTTTTAAGCTTAACTCCTGAATGGGTCTTTGACCTTCAGGATAAATTGTTTACACTATAACCAATGATTCAAGTCACTAAAGCCTCGGGCCAAACAGAGCCACTGTCTTTAGACAAAGTCCGCCGGTCGCTGTATAGAGCCGGTGCCGAGCCGGCCACAATTGACAAGATTTTACTGGAGTTAAAACCCAAGCTCTACGATAAAATTGCCACCCGGGAAATCTATTCCCAGGTGTTTGCTTTATTTAACCGGTTTCAAAAAAATCAGTCTTTCCACTACAGTTTAAAGCCGGCGTTAATGGATTTGGGGCCGTCCGGTTATCCGTTTGAAGACTTCATTGCCCGGTTGTTTACAGCCATGGGCTATCAAACTCAAACCAGGGTAATTATCCAGGGTAAATGTATCAGCCACGAAGTCGATGTGGTGGCCCAAAAATCCGAGCAAAAGTTTTTAATCGAGTGTAAGTTTCATAACCGGCCGGGGACCAAAACCGAAAGCAAAGATGCCCTTTATACCCAGGCGCGGTTTGAGGATATTAACAGTCAGCACCCGGGGGTTTACCAAAAAACTTGGCTGGTGACTAACACCAAGTTAACCAGCCAGGCGATCCAATACGGCCGCTGCCGGAACATGGAGCTGTTGGCCTGGCGCTATCCGGCTAAAGGTAGCCTGGAGTCTTTACTGGAGCAGTATCAGATTCAGCCGTTAACCTGTTTGTCATTTCTGACCCATCAGGAGAAACAGCAGCTGTTTAATCATGAATTAGTCCTGTGCCGGGAAGTTAAAGCCCAAACCGATAAACAACTATCAGCTTTGGGTTTAGCTGACAAAACCATTAAAAATATTCGCTCCAGTTTAAATTAGACTTGCACCAGGCTGTTTTTTTGTATTATAGTGGTTAGGTAATTGAAACATAGAAATTCTTTTTTATGAAGGGGGGTGAGTGTTAAAATGGACGATACAATCAATCCAACACCCGCGACACCAGTGGATCCTAATATGCCTGCGCCTACACCCACGCCTACGCCTGCACCTGCAGATGACGTGAATGATATTAAGATGCCCGGTGATGTACCGGCAGCGCCAGATGCTCCGATGACTCCGCCAGCAGGCGGACCAGCGGCAACTGATACTCCGGCAGTTTAAATCGGAAACAGTAAAAATTTCACCCCCCGATGAAATGTCGGGGGGTTTTGCTATATTGACATTCGGATTTTGTTTGTGTTTAACTTGATTTGGGTATTATGCGGGTAATTATTCATGCTGATCTTAATAGTTTTTTTGCCTCTGTCGAACAACAGGCTGATCCGGCTTTGCGGGGCCAGCCGGTGGGGATCCTCAAAGCCAAAGGCAGGACTTGTGTTATCGCCGCCTCTGATGAAGCCAAAAGCTTCGGTGTTAAAACCGGCACCAATGTTTATGAGGCCAGGGCTTTATGCCCGCAAATAATTTTGCTTCCGGCAGATTTTCCCAAGTACGAGGTGATGACTCAAAAATTTATCCGCCTCACGGCCGAGTTTTCTGACAGAGTGGAAGTTTTTTCCTTGGATGAAGTCTTTCTGGACATTACTGACACCGCCTGGTGGTTTGGCGGGCCGGTATCTTTAGCCAAAAAGCTGCAGCTGCGGGTCAAGCAGGAATTGGGTGAAGCCGTCGGCTGCTCCATCGGCATTGCCGGGAATAAGTTAATGGCCAAGATGGCTTCGGGCTTGGCTCCGCGGCGGGGAATTTTAGAAGTGACTGAAGTCAATAAACAAAAGTTACTGGCCCGGGCGCCGTTTACCGAGGTTTGCGGCATCGGCTACCGCCTAACCAAAAGACTGCACG
>JAUYJQ010000072.1 GCA_030699295.1 Candidatus Beckwithbacteria bacterium | reverse complement strand
CAGCCGGGGACAGGTAAATGGGTGGGCAAGGTCCACGAACGCTTTGTCTCTAAACTTCAGGTACTCTACCTGAAGTCACCGAAGATTCTCCACCGGCGAAAAATTGATTTGAGCCAATTTATTGACCGGTTGAATTGGTATTCGGACTTGCGGGCCCGGGAATTAAACCGGTTTTCGGCCTGGAAATTGCCGGTTTACCCCCTGGCTAAATTTGTCAAAAACTACTTTTGGCATTTAGGCTTTTTAGACGGCCTTCCCGGTTTGATTATGGCCTGGCTAATGAGTTTGCACTCCTTAATGGTTAGGATTAAGGCTTATGAAAAACAAGCTGAGTAAACTGTTTCTATCTTTACTGGTGATTCAGGCCCTGGTCAATCTGGTCGGGGCCCTGGGGCCGGAACTGGGCTTTGATGCTTTGTGGTATCACTTAACTGAAGCTAAGTTGTTTAGCCTGCGGGGATCAATTGCCCCGATTCCCGGCAGTTTGTTATATTGGTCAGGTTTGCCGCGCCTGGGCGAAATCATCTATATGTTTTTGCCGGGTAAGCTGGTCCACTGGGCCGCCGGCTTGACGGCCGCCTATTTTATTTACCGCCTGGCCGGTTGGGGAGCGGCCCTGCTATGGTACTCGACCCTGCTGGTCGGCTGGCTATCGACCTCGGCATATGTTGATTTACTGGCCGCGGCTTGGTTACTCGGGGCTTATGCCTTCAGCCGCTTTAAACGAATCTTTTTTTTAATCTTAGCCGGGGCTGTCAAACTTCAGGCTCTGGTTTATAACCTGGCCATGACTCTGGTTCCCTGGGCGCTTTTGGGCTATTTGCCGTTTATGCTGATTAACTGGCGCGCGACCGGCAACCCGGTCTATCCTTTTGGCGCCGGTTTTGCTTTTGAAGGCGAGTGGTGGTTTAACGGCTTTTGGTTTTGGTTATCCCGGCCTCTGCGTTTGTTTTTTGATCCGGCTTTTCGGGTCGGCCCGGTAATCTTATTGGTGTTTTTGCTAAAACCTAAGTTTTCCCGGGTTTTAGTCCTGGCATTTTTGGGCTGGTTCTTATTGCCGGGAACGGATTTTGGCCGCTTTGCTTTATTCCCTTTAGCTTTAATGGCCGCTTCAATTCCCAAAAAACTGAGTCGGTTGGCGGTTTATCTGATCATTTTCCAGGCAGTGGCGGGGATCGGCGCCCGGGCTTGGGCCAATAGCAAATATCTGGAGCCGGATCGGCAAAAATTTCTGTGCCAGTACTTAAAATTTGACTTTGGAGACTTCTACGACTGCGATGGCTGGTTTGCCGCCAATATTAAGCCGACTGATAAAGTCTTGGTTTATGACATTCATAACCTGTACTATGTTAACTTTCCCTTTGACCACGAAAGCTGGGCTGGGCCAAAAGCCCACTATAGCCATATTTTAGTCGGTGATGGCGGCCCGGAGCTTGACCTGCCCTTGATCTATCAAAACCAGCTCACCCGGGTTAAACTTTATCTAAATGAACCTAAATAAGATTCTGACCGCCGGCTTGTTTTTATCCCTGGCTCTGGGTCAGCTCCAGCGTTTGCCGGGGTTGCCGGTTTATGCCCATGATCTGATTCTGGTTTTGCTGCTGCTTAATAACTTTAAGCGCTTAAAAGTTTACCGGCCGGTGGTTTGGTTTGGCCTAGCCGGGCTGGCGTCGTTGGTTCTGGCTGCCACACGCCTGCCTTTAGACCAGGTTTTAGTTGGTTCACTCTACTTGGTACGGTTTTTAGCCTACAGCCTGTTAATCAATCTTAAGGTCGATCGGCGCTTCTTAATCTTTTTTTCTAGTGCAATTGCCTTCCTGGGGTTGGCCCAGTACTTAATTGTGCCGGATACCCGCTTTTTAGCCGGTTTAAACTGGGATGAGCATTACTATCGTTTGATTAGCCCCTTGTTTGACCCTAACTTTACCGGCATTATCCTGGTTTTGGGCCTAAGTCTAACTTATGCCTATTACCGCCGCACCTGGTGGCTTTATGCCCTGCATTTACCGGCCCTGCTGCTTACCTATTCCCGGAGCAGTTATCTGGCCTTGCTGGCCGGCGGCTTGTATCTGGCCTTAATTAAAAAGAAGCTGCGTTGGTTTATTATCGGCGGCGTGGTCTTGGCCCTGGCCTTGCTGGCCCTGCCCCGGCCCGGCGGTGAAGGCGTCAAACTCGAGCGTTTGGTCTCAGCCCGCCAGCGCATTTCAAACTACCAATTAAGCATTGATTTCTGGCGCCAAAGCCCTGTTTTCGGCCTGGGTTTTGATACCCTGCGTTACTATCGGGATAATCAAGCCAGCCACTCGGCTTCAGGCCTGGACTCGAGTCTGCTGTTGGTCCTGGTGACTACCGGTGTCGTCGGCCTGGCGGCCTATGTTAACTTACTTAAGCACCTGTGGCAGAAACACCCACTAATGCGGCTATCCCTGGTAGCCTTATTAACCCATTCCCTGTTCGTTAACTCGCTCTTTTACCCCTGGGTGATGGTCTGGTTATTTTGCCTGGTCAGGATTGACAAAAACAAATTATAGGATAAAATATTTACCAAATGGCAGTTGAAGCGCGAGAGAGGCTCATTCAAACCGGTTACCGGTTGGCAGCAGTCCCTGAGAAAATTTATGGCCTTCCGGTGGTGTTTGATGGTGATTTCGAGCCGGCGGCAGTGACGGTCCCTTTAAACGACGTGATGTCTTTGCAAGCATTAGTGCCGGAATTTATTAACAGACAAGAATATCAGCCCCAGACAGCTACCTGTATTTTGGTCGACGGGAAACCGTTGGTGGCGCTGGTTTCCGGCATCCATTTAAATCGCTGGTTGGCAAAAAACCCAAAAACCGATGAAGAAAAAATTATGGCCGGTGAGATACCGGTAACCTCAATTGTTAATCTTACGGCTGAACCTGAAAAAGTTAATATAGCTATTCCAGGAATAAAAATTAGCCAGTTAAAAAATATCGGCTCTTTTTGGCCGGGATATAACTTGGCAGAACGTGAACCGGAATTAAAAGCCGGTCAAAAGAAAATATTAGTTGCCCAGGGTTTTCCAGGTACCTTTACGATCAGTTTTGTCCGGCCGCGGTTTTAGATCTTTACGGCGTGTAGTTGACGGATATAGTTTTCTTAGTTTCGTTGCCGGCTGAGTCGCGGGTAGCAAAATCCAGCTGGTTGTCCCCTTCGCTTAAGGGCCAGGAAGTGGAAAAGTTACCGTCGCTATCTACAAACACAAATTTAGAGTTGATAATTAACTGGGAATCAGGTTCGGCTTTACCGGAGATGGTAATCGGCGAGTCTTTGTCAAAAAATCTTTTGCCGGCTTCCGGTTCGTCAATGGTCAGGATGGGCGCGTCCGAGTCGTAAACCACAATATAGCTTCGTGATGGCTCGCTGGAGTTGCCCTGGTCGTCAACCGCTTCGGCAAAAAACTCGTTAACCCCGTCTTTTAAAACCACGTCTTTAAAACTAAAGTTGCCGTCAGCGTCGCTGATGGTTTCCTCAATGCTGATACCGCCGCGGTTTAATTTAATCGTGGCGCCTGACTCGGCATAGCCTGCCACAGCGATTTTGGCAGAATTGGTGGCTTCGGGTAAAGGCAAAAGGGTTGGTGCACCCGGGGCTAAAGTATCGCTTTTTTCAATTGGCTGACTGCTGGATTTAATGTCACCGATAAACGCGGCCAGGCGGATGAGTGAGGGCAAGCCAAACCTGACTACCAGAAACAAGGCCACAAAAGTAAACACAATATACTTGCCCGCCTGTTTTAAGCTGTCCTTTTCATGCTTCCTTTGTAATCGGCTTTGCATCTGAATTCTATTTTACTACTTTTTAGGCTGAGTAAATTTTCCTGGCTCGATATTAGCATAAAACCAGATAGAGGGGTAAAATAAATTGATGCAATATATTTTCGTCGATGAAT
>JAUYJQ010000070.1 GCA_030699295.1 Candidatus Beckwithbacteria bacterium | reverse complement strand
TTCAGGCAGAATAATATTGGCGTTAACGTCTCCGAAAATATTAATAGTCACCAAATAAATCTGGGAATTGATGATGGTCGTATTAACCTGGTTTAAGAGCGAGACAATGCTGTAGGCGTCGCCGGTAGTAATGGCTGAATCAGTGGCGTTGGTAATGCTGTTATTGCCGCTGTCGGCAACCGAGAGGATTTCGTTAGCAACATAAGCAATGTTAGTGCCGTCGTAACTGACGCTGATGGTAGTTGCTTCAGGATTTTCCGTAATGGCTTGGTCGACAATTGCTTGCAAGCTAGCGGTATCGGTCAGGTCAATGTCGCCGTTTAAAAAGATATTTAAGGTTTTGAAAATTACCTCGGAGTTGACTTCGGTAGTATTGACGTTATTCTCGGCTTCGGTAACCGATACTGCTTCGCCGGTAGTAATTTCTGCGGCTGGCGTTGATTCTGCTGCTGGTTCGACTAAAGGAGATGGGTCCGGGGAGGGTGAGGGTTCAACAACGGTGATTTGATTTTCCCCGGAAACGGCGCCGGAGTCGACCTCGGTGGTTACCTCGGCATAAATAACCAGCGGGCCGACGATCGGTCCGAACGAGAGCAGAATTATTATTAAACCGGCAAGCAACTTTTTAATTTTTATCATAATTGTTTTCTGCCCCAGAAGGGAGCTTTAAACGCCCCCTTCTGGGTACAAAAAAGCTTTAGCTTTCATCGCCGACCACAGTGGTATTAACCACGTTAGTCACAACTGATCCTGCATCGGCGTCGCCGGTTCTAATCCGGCCGCCTCTAATGTCATCCCCGGCATACATAGAGTTCATACCAGTATTGGCAAAGGTCAAAGTTTTGTTTTTGACTTTTGCTTTATTGATGACCGTGGTGTTTTCACAACCACAACCTTCTATCGTAGTGGTGTTAACCACATTGGTAACTTCACCGTAAGCAAATGCGTCGCCTGTTTTTATCTTGCCGCCTTTAATATCATCACTGGCATCCATTGTATTCATGCCGGTATTAGCAACGGTCAAGGTAAAGTTTTTGACTTTGGCTTTGTTTAGAACAAAAGTTCCGTCAAAAGAGGCAAAAGCCGCTCCGGCCATGGTTAACACCAAGCCGGCTCCGGTTGCTCCTGCGATTATTTTTTTTAACATATTATTTTTCACCCCCTTTCCTTTTGTTTAATTAATTAAACAATGAATCCCGACTTACATCGGGATTCATTGTTGTCAATCTTTAAACTTTTTTCCAAGAGGTGTCAACTGGGACAAAAGCACTAAAACTAGAACAATCTCGATAAAGCAGTTGGCGATGATTCGAGCTTCAATTCGTGCCTTCCCGATTCAGTGGTTTCGAAAATCTGCTTTTGGTCGTTGACTTCGTTTTCAATGTAGGTATAAGTTGACCGTGTTTTGGCTGGTTAAATTTGTTCCATTCCAAACTTGGACCGTGCTCGAATGGCTGCCGCGGGTGTCGTTGCCCAAGCGCCAGGTTGAGACTGTCACCGAATCGCCGGGAGTAAGGTTAATACCTAATGCTCCCAGATCGATGGTGGCAATTTCGTTAACATCATCCCAACTGAGGCTAGTTCTATACCTGGTTCCATTAATATAAACATCAACCCGGGTACGATCCTGATATAGCCCTCAGTTTCCTAGTTGGTCAGTGGCTTCTTTAATAACTACCTGGTTGGAACTCGCCGGGAATCGGTGAAGCGCTGGGTGACGGGGACGGACTGGGTGAAGGCGAAGGAACAGTGTTGGTTACAGCCGCGGCGGCATCGGTCCAGCCGGGTTTAGTGGCTGGTGTTTATGCCGGGCCAACCGCCGAGCTTGGTGAGGTTTTGGGCGAAACAGTTACGGATGGATCAGTGAGCGCCAGCCCGATACCTGAACCCAACCCGGAAGTTTTAGGCGAAATCAGTAACAAGCCACAGAAACAGAATTGGTATTGGTGGTTATTGCTCTTGTTGCTGCCGGCCGGTTGGTTAATCAGCCGCCGGTTTAGCCGCTAAGACTTCTTCAGCTTATAAGGTGTTGTATCAAATTAACTCTCGGTCTAGAATGATTTTATGCTGTCTACCCTGACCCATTTATTTTTGCCCCATTCGTCCAACAACTATAAAGCCAAAACTCTGCATATTTCTTCGCTGAGTACCCTGATGATATTGGTGATGCTCAGCCAGATTTTGATAACTATCTTCAGCCGGGTGGTCCCCAATGTATTGGGTATTGCCACCTCGATTACTGCCGAGGAGTTAATTAACCTGACTAACTCTAAGCGATCAGAGCAGGGTTTGCCGGTCTTAACTTATAACCCGGTTTTGGCCCAGGCGGCCCAAGCTAAGGGGGCGGATATGGTTGCCAAGGGCTACTGGGCCCACACCTCTCCTGATGGCCTGACGCCCTGGACTTTCTTTAAACAAGCCAGCTATAAATATCTTTATGCCGGCGAAAATCTGGCCCGGGATTTTGGCAACTCTTCAGCCGTAGTCAACGCCTGGATGAACTCAGCCACGCACCGGGAAAATATTATGTCCAACCGTTACCGAGAGATGGGGATTGCCGTGATTCACGATACCTTCCAGGGCCAGCCGACGACCTTAGTGGTGCAAATGTTCGGCACCCAGGTCAGCAGCGTGTCGATTACCGAAGCGGCCGAAGCGGTTTTGGCTGAAATGGAAGCGCCTCAAGTGCCGGTAATCGACAGCTTCTCTTTAACCAAATCAGTCTCCATCAGCTTGACCCTGGTGCTGTTGACGGTGATGATCATTGACACGGTGATAATTGCCAGAAAAAGAATTGTCCGCCTTTCCGGCAAGGGTTGGGCCCACTTGGTCTTTTTGGGTATACTGTTACTAATCCTAATCGGCATCCAGCCGGGGTTAATTTTATGAGCTACGCCGTCTTAATCTTGATTTTGGGGGGCTTGGGACTGGCTTATCTTAAACTGCCTTCAGATCGTTTGTGGCTGGCCATAGCCATGGGGGTCAGCTATTTCCTGTGGGGAATTTGGCTTCATTATCAGAGTAAGAGCCTGCATTGGTCGATTGTGTTAGAATACTTCAGTTTGGCCTTACTGGGAGTATCATTATTAATCTTTATGGGATTACGCGCATGAAGGGAATTATTTTAGCCGGCGGCAAAGGTACGCGCCTGGAGCCGTTGACTTTACCCACCAACAAACACTTATTGCCGGTTTACGACCAGCCGATGATTTATTACCCGATCCACACCCTGGTTAAAGCCGGAATCAAAGATGTCCTGGTGGTTACCGGCGACATTCACTCCGGGCAGTTCATGAGTATATTAAAAAACGGCAAACAGTTTGGGATTAATCATTTGGAATACGCCTATCAGGAGGGCGGGTCGAAAGGCATTGCCGACGCGCTCCTCTATGCCGAGGATTTTGCTGACTCCGGGCCGGTGACGGTCATTTTGGGTGATAACACTACTGATGCTGATATCAGTCCCGCGGTAGCTGACTTTAAAGCCGGGGCAACGATTTTTCTAAAGCCGGTGGCCGATCCGGAGCGCTTCGGCAACCCTCGTTTTGACAAAGACAACCCCAAAAAGATCGTCGAGATAATCGAAAAACCAAAAACTGCCGTTTCGCCTTATGCGGTTACCGGTTTATATATTTACGATCAGACGGTTTTTTCCAAGATTAAAACCTTAAAACCCTCCGGCCGGGGCGAACTGGAAGTCACCGACATTAACAACGCTTATCTTAAAGACGGTACGCTTGATTGGACTGAGCTTAAAGGCTATTGGTCCGACGCCGGCACTTTCCCCAGCCTGTTTCGTTCCAACCGCTTCTGGGCCAAAAAGAAGCTGGGCGGTCAATACGGAGCCGTAGTCAAGGGTAATGCTTTACCCTGAACATGACAGATGCGCCGTTGGCAGATAGATTGCGCCCGAAAAATTTAACCGAGTTTATTGGCCAAGCCCATTTAGTGGCTAAAAACCGGCCTTTAAACCTGGTGGTGAAAACCAAACAACTCCACTCAATGATTTTTTGGGGCCCGCCCGGCTGCGGTAAAACCACCCTGGCTAAGATCTTAGCCAAATCAGTCCAGGCTAACTTTGTTTATCTGTCAGCTGTTTCTGCCGGCAAAGGCGATATTAAAGAAATTATCGAGAAAACCAAAACCCTGTTTGGCCAAAAGCAAACCGTGTTATTTTTGGACGAAATTCACCGCTTTAACAAAGCCCAACAGGACTATTTACTGCCGTTTGTGGAAACCGGCCGCTTAATTTTAATCGGCGCCACCACGGAAAATCCCAGCTTTACGGTTATCTCCCCGCTTTTATCCCGCTGTCAGGT
>JAUYJQ010000062.1 GCA_030699295.1 Candidatus Beckwithbacteria bacterium | reverse complement strand
GCTTCCAGCCGGCCCAATGTCGGCGTCGGGTTGCCCCGCTCCATCGTGTCCAAAAAGGCCAAGCCCGGATCGGCAGTTTTCCAGGCATATTCGGCAATCAGGTTAAATAACCGGTCTGCCCTGATGGTGGCGGCGGTTTCGTGAGTACGCGGGTTGATTAACTGCCAGGGTTTTTTGCCGACCACCGCCTTCATAAAGGCATCGCTTGATCCAACCGAAACATTAAAATTCTTAATTGTCCCGTCTTCGGCTTTCATGGTTATAAATTCCTTAATATCCGGGTGGTCGCTGTTTAAAATGGCAATGTTGCCTCCCTGGCGCTTGGCTCCCTGGAGAATTTTAGACAAGGCCGCTGAAAAGGCTTTAATAAAATCCACCGGGCCGGAGGCAGCGTGGGGTACATTTTTGACTTTATCGCCGTGCGGCCGGATCTTACTAAAATTAAAGCCGGTGCCGCCGTTATTTTTGTGGACCACCGCCGCCTGGCCTAAGGTTTTAAAAATGGCGTCAATCGAGTCGGTAATCGGCAGGACAAAGCAAGCCGCCAACTGGCCGGAGCCGCCGGGATTGCCGGCTTCAAACATGGCTTTTCCCGAACAAACGAATTTTTTAGCAACCATCAACCGATAAAACTCGGCCGCCGCTTGTTTGACTTGGCCGTTATCCGCCCACAAGACTTCGGGTTTAGCCAAATACTGGGCCACCCGCCACAGCATTTCCCCGACCGACTCAATCACCCGGCCGTTTTTATCGGTCATCAAATACCGTTTCCGGGTGATGGCTAAGGCCGTTGGTGATTGCTGTGGTTCAACTATTTTCATACTAACCGATTAAACATCTTGAATACCCGCAGGCTAAACAATTAGCACAACCTTCTTTAAAAGTCAGCTCGCCGCCGCACTCCGGGCACAGTTCTGCCTCCCGATGGCCGTTGCCCACCCACTTTCTTTGGTCGTCGATCATCGCCGGCTGACCGGCGCCCAAACCAACATTTAAGACTTGTTTGCTTTTGCTGCCGTCTCGATAAACCGTAATCCCCTTACAGCCGGTTTCGTAGGCCAAAAGATAAGCCTCGCGAATGTCATCGGGCGTCGCCTGGTTACTTAAATTTATGGTTTTAGAAACTGCCGCATCAATGTATTTTTGCCAAGCCGCCTGCATCTTAACGTGCCAGTCCCAACCGATTTCCTGGCTGACTTTAAACACTTCCTTTATATCTTTGGGTACTTCAGCCAAACCATCGATGCCGCCGCTGATGCCAATCTGCTTCATCAATTCCTTAGAGTAAAACTTTCTTTCCCGAGCGACTTTTTCAAACTTTTGGTTGACTTCAATCAGCTCGGTATTATTAACATCCAAGATATTTTTCCGCATATAAGACAGGGCAAACAATGGCTCAATCCCCGAAGAGCAATTGGCAATAATAGATATCGTCCCTGTCGGGGCAACGGTATTAACCGTGCTGTTACGCATCGCCTTAAAACCCTGCTTCTGCCACAGGCTGCCCCTGAAGGCCGGAAAAGACCCGCGCACCAGGGCCAGCGATTTAGACTCGTCCCGGGCAATGTTTTGGATAAACTTGGCTATGCGCTCGGATAATTTTAAGGCTTCTGTTGAAGCATAAGGAATTTTTAATAAGACCAGTAGGTCGGCCAGCCCCATGACTCCCAGGCCTATCTTTCTGGTCTTTTTGCTCATCAAGTCAATTTCCTCCAAAGGATAACTACAAACATCAATGACGTTGTCTAAAAACCTGACTCCCAAGCGCACCAGGGCTTCGATCTTTTCCCAATTTATTCCTTTAACACTAGTGCACTTGCCCAAATTAATACTGCCCAAGTTACAGCTTTCGTAAGGTAATAGCGGTTGTTCGCCGCAGGGATTGGTCGTCTCAATTAAGCCCAAATGGTTAACCGGGCTTTGCTGGTTCATCCGGTCTAAAAACACCATACCCGGGTCGGCGGTTTTCCAGGCCTGAAAAGTAATCATGTCCATCACCCTGCGGGCAGAAATTTTCTTGACCACTTGATTAGATTCCGGCGCCCGCAGCTCATACTCTTTATTAGTCTGGACCGCTTTCATAAAGGCATCGGTGGCCCCAACCGAGATATTAAAGTTTTTAATCTCTTCCTCCACCCCCTTGGAAAAAATAAAATCCATGATATCCGGGTGGTGGACGTTCATGACGGCCATCATCGCCACCCGACGGGAAGAACCTTCATTAATCACGTTAGCCATTTGGTTAAATAGCTGTAAGAAAGAAATCGGCCCGGAGGTCATCCCCCCGGTTGACCGCACCCTGGTGCCGCGGGCCCGCAGGTTGGAAAGCGGTATCCCCACCCCGCCGCCGGTCCGGGCTATCGTGGCCGCCTGCTCCATGGTATTAAAAATGCTTTCTAAATTATCTTCCAAGGGTAAAACAAAACAGGCAGACAACTGGTTAAACTTGGTGCCGGCATGCATTAGGGTCGGCGAATTGGGCAAAAACTCCAACTTAGCCATGGCCTGAAAGAACCGTTCTTCCCAAATAGAACGGTTCTTTTTATCCTGCTCCGCCCCGGCGATTGCTTGGGCCACCCGATGAAACATTTGTTCGGGAGATTCAGTTATCCGGCCGTCTTTGTCACGCTTTAAATAGTCACGTTTAGTTAAAACAGTCAAGGCATTATCGGTAAGCTTAATTGGTTTCATTTGATGTCTCTGACTAATTGGACAAAGTCATCTATTTCGTTAAAGTCCAGATAAACGCTGGCAAAACGGACATAAGCCACCTTGTCAATCTTTTTTAAGCGCCGCAAAATGGCATTACCGATCAGGCGGCTGGTCACCTCACTCGAGGTTTTCTTGAGCATCTCCTGCTCGACCTGGTCAACCACTTCGTCGATCAAGTCGCTGGCTACCGGCCGTTTTTCGCAGGCCCGGGTAACGCCGCGGCGGACCTTTTCCAGGTCAAACTGTTCCCGGCCGCCGTTTTTCTTGACCACTAATAGCTGCGGCCCCTCAACCCGTTCGTAACTGGTAAAGCGCTTACTGCACTCACCACATTCGCGCCGGCGGCGGGTAACCTGGCCGTCTTCGCTGTCGCGGGACTCTAAGACCGATGAGTCGTTAAAATGACAAAAAGGACACTTCATAATCAATTCGGGTGAAACACTACTTATAGTGCCAAGTAAAAATCTAGACACTAGCCATAGTGGCGTCAACTACCAATTTGTGCCACAAACTATATCAAGTTTTTTTCTGACTCTGTTGTTTTAGAAATTTCTAAAACCACTCCCCCGGACGATTGGAAAACCTTCATCCAATCGTAGCCACTTTGTGTTCACTAATAAAAAAAACATTGTCAGCATAAAGATATTTAAATCTTTATCCGGATCAACACTCATCTGCCACAACGGAATTTCGTTTTCGTTTAAAACATCCGGTTTAAATTGTATTTGCGGAATTTTATAAATTGGTGGCAACGCCGAGTGGTAAACCACTTCCCGCTGATTCTTTCCTGGTTTACCTTCAGGTACTCTACCTGAGGGCACCTTTTTCATATCCGACGCTTTTATGTGGCGATCGCTATACAAAAGCGTTGACGATTTCTCGATTACTGTCTCAATTTGCTCCGGGCCTACAGAGATTATCCTTGTAGGTGTAACTTTGAAAACGACTGTCTGCTCTGCTGACAGTTTCGGCTTTGGTTGTGTTGTTTGTATTTCTATTCCCCGTTCTACCCGCTTTTCTGTTTTCTGG
>JAUYJQ010000048.1 GCA_030699295.1 Candidatus Beckwithbacteria bacterium | reverse complement strand
AGACTATTTTTACACAGCCACAAAATTTCATTTACCCATCCGCAGACAGGCAAAATTATCAATTTGGAATCATCACTGCCCGATGACTTACAAACGGCACTTAAAAAAATTCCGCTCGCTTAAGCTCGGATTGAGCTTTATTATAGGTGTTGCCAGCCTGTTGATAATCGGCCGCTTGTTTCTGGTAGCCAGAGCCAGCCAATGGCGGGGTACTGCTGATTTCTCCTGGATTGACCAACAAGGCGACCGTTTAACTGTTTATACCATTATTCCGGAATATGCCAAGCTGGTGACGTGGCCGCTTCCCGGTAATGCCTTAGTGACTACCGCCTTTGGTTACGGCCAATATCAGTGGAAAAATGTTTTTGCTCTGGGGGAAATCGAATCCCAAGGGGGAGTCATCCTGAGCCGCACCAGTCAAAACACTCTTGGTTTGCCGATCAAAGGCTGGCGGGTTAACCGGAAAACAAACCTGACTTGGTGGGATCGTTTAAGATGGTGGTACTCCCTGCAGTTTACAGTTAAACGCCGGGTAGTGGTTGACCTGAACCAAAACGGCGCCTGGCAGGAAAATGTTTTAGCTGACGGCAGCCCGGTACTGGAACCGGTTGAATACCGCTTGGATCAAGTGGTTAATGCGGAAACTTTCAGCCAGCAAGCCGCCGCTGAGTCATTGAGTCTTAGCTTAGTTAACGGTAGTAACCTAAGCCGGGTGATCAGCAATCACGGCATTGAAGTAGTGGCGGTTAGTAACCAGCCGCAAGACCCGGAGCAAAGCGTTATTTGGGTCAAAACCGCCTTACAGAAAAACAGTCTCACGGTTAGGTGGCTTAAGGCGCTAATTCCTCAAGCAGAAATCAAAGTCGGTGGAGGAGAAACACCGCGATCTGACCTGGTTTTAACCATTGGCAAGGATTATAATTAAGCCGATGTCCGGGCATTCAAAGTGGTCAACAATCAAACATAAAAAGGCCGCCACCGATAGTAAACGGGGGCAGATTTTTACCAAGCTGGGGCGGGCGATCACCATCGCCGCCAAGGAAGGCGGGGCGGATCCGGACAGCAACTTTAAATTGAGATTGGTGATGGATAAAGCCAGGGAAGCAAACATGCCTAAAGTTAACATCGAGCGGGCGATTGAGAAGGGTTCGGGTCAGGGGAGTGAAGGGAACCTGGAGACAGCGGTTTATGAAGGATTTGGCCCCAGTCAGGTGGCCGTCATGGTTGAGGTGGTAACCGATAATAAAAACCGCGCCGCCGCTGAAATAAAAAAAGTCTTTGAGCGGGGAGGGGGGCACCTGGGCCAGCCCGGGTCGGTCGGTTATCTTTTCCACAAAAAGGGGTTGTTGGTGGTTAACCAGGAAGCCGATGCTGACAATCAAGTTTTAAAAATTATTGATTTAGGTGTAGACGAAGTCGAACCAAAAGCCAGCGGAGTGGAAATCCTGGTTCCGGGGGCAGAATTGGCCCAGATCCGCGGGCAGCTTAATAATCTGGGTTATTCAATCAAGTCAGCCGAGTTGATTTACAAACCAACCGCCTTAATTACCCTGACGTCGGAGCAAGAGGCAAAACTGACAGACTGGTTAGATACTTTGGAAGAGTTAGACGACGTTCAGGCTGTTTATACTAACTGGTAGGTAGATAAAATCTATGAGTAAAAGAAGAAAGCTTGGTTTAGTCGCTATTTTACTGACATTGGGGATTTGGGGTGTTCAGTCAGTCGAGGTTGAATCGCGCTATCAGGCTATTGGCTTGTTGGCCGGCGCTGCCTATGCGCTATCGGTTTGGGCCATGCTCGAAGACCTGCAAGGTATCGAGTGGCTGACCACCTTGATTTTACCGGTGTTTTATCCGGTGTCCGTCAGTCTGTTTTATTTTCTGTTGCCGGGCCGGCTATTAACCCAGTTACTGATTTTGTCGCTGTTTGGTTTGGGGATGTACGCTCTGCTTTTAACTGAGAATATTTTTAACGTGGCTTCGATTAGAACCATTCAACTGCTTAGGGCGGCCCACGCGGTCGGTTTTTTACTGACGCTGGTGGTGGCTTTCTTTCTCTGGGATACAATTTTTTCTTTCCGGTTAGCTCCGTGGCTAAATAGCCTTTTGGTGGGAATCTCCGCCTGGCCGCTGGCCCTGCAAACACTGTGGAGTGTTAATTTAGAAGAGAAATTGACCCGGCCGGTTATCTGGGGAAGCTTAGTCGTTAGCTGGGGATTAATGAGTTTGGCTTTGATGATTTCCTTTTGGCCGGTGACGATTATCGTAGCCTCCCTGTTTCTGGTGACGGCGCTGTATGTTGGCTTAGGGATTGGTCAGCAGTACCTGGCCGGGCGCTTGTTTAAAAAGACCTTAAATGAATACCTGTGGGTGGGGGCTATTGTTTTAGTGACGGTTTTTTTCTTGAGCCGCTGGGGTTAGGGGAGAGTGGCCTATAATTTATATATTATCCTATAATATATAGGTAGTTTTTCACGAAATCATCGGGGAGTTTTCACGAAATGGATTGTGACATCAATCTTTTTTGCTGCTTAAGTTCCTGTATTAGATTGATATAGTGCTGTGGATAACTGTGGAGGAGAAACGAGAGCCGGGCCCTAGCAGTAGTGGGAGCTAGTAGATTAAGGCAGTGAGGCGGAAGACAAGCAGGCTTTAAAAATTTACTACTCCACTAGCTAAAACGGTGACAGTGTTAGTGGGTAAGGGCTTTCTTCGGATATTGACCTTGTCGCACAATGTATCTTTTGCGACTAACCTCCAGGCAAGGCGAGAGCAGGGCCTTTAGGGCACTTAATTAATCATTGTTTGAATTTTTTTATTTAAAAACTTTATCTTGCCGATTTAATTTGGCAAAACTCCCCGTTTTTGGCAGATTGGTCCTTTGGGTTTTTCCGTCGCTTTCCCGAAAGACTCAAACTGCTCCCCAACCTATCTTTTTGCTGCAACTGCCTGCGGAGATAATCTGACTCGTCGCCTGTAAAACACCGGGCTATATGGCCCTTACAGCGCGTTTTCTTGAGGGAAAATGTAGTTATTTCTGGCTGGTCAATACTAGCCGGAGTAACTTTATGTTGGATTAAGTATAAAGATTTTAGGGCTTCCCATATATAATGCGTCTGTGAGGGTCATATTTTGATTATACTATGGATTGACTTAGTATTATAGGCTTTGGCAAAAACGTCGCACAATCTTGACAAGTCCCCGACCAATCTGTTAAGCTGGTTAGTAATGAGGTTAAACTAATCAGTTTAGTTTTCCTCAAGAAAAAAGAATTATCCACAATCATTACCTATAGTATGTTAATCCAAGTCGATCAAAAAGACTGTCATATCAACCTATACCCTACTTATCCACATCTTGGCAGTCAACAAACATGAGTGCTAGCGAAAAACAACAAACAAAAAGCGAAACCATACTCAACCAATACATAAATGACTTTTTGGATTATCTGGAAATTGAGCGGCACTGTTCGCGCTTAACCCAGCGAAATTACCGGCATTATCTGTCCCGTTTCCGTGACTGGGTGTTAAATCAGGATCATAGTTTTAACATAGAAAAGCTTGATATATCAACCATAACCCGTTACAGGGTTTACCTTTCCCGGTTCGAGGGCAAGCCGGGTTTGAGTTTGAGCCGGGCGACCCAAGCCTACCATATTATTGCTTTACGCTCATTTTTAAAGTTTTTGATTAAGCGCGACGTCAATACCTTGGCACCGGAGAAAATTGAACTGCCTAAGAGTGAGAGCCGGTCGCTTAAGTTTTTGACAACCGACCAGGTCGAGCGCTTGCTTAGCAGCCCGGGCATATCTGATGAACGGCAGTTAAGAGACAAGGCAATTTTAGAGGTTTTGTTTTCGACTGGCCTAAGGGTGTCCGAGCTGGTTAACTTGAACCGGGACACCATCGATTTTAACCGGCGTGAGTTTGGCGTCATTGGTAAAGGCGGCCGGCCCCGAGTGGTGTTTTTAAGCCCCCGGGCGGCCAAGTGGCTCAAAAACTATACGGATAAGCGCCAGGATCAGGAAACAGCCTTGTTTGTCAGCCATCTGGGCCGTTTAACCGTCCGCTCGGTCCAGCGCTTGGTCGGCAAGTACTGCCGCAAGGCCAAGCTGCCAATCAGGATTACCCCACATGGTCTGCGTCACTCTTATGCCACTGATTTACTCATGGGCGGGGCAGATATCCGCTCGGTCCAAGAAATGCTTGGCCACAAAAACATCGCTACCACCCAGATTTATACCCATATCACTAACCAGCAGTTGCAAAAAGTCCACGATCTCCACCACTCGCTCAAGGAATAACTTTCCACCTCTAAGGTGGAAAGTTAGTTTGCCATTTTTGCCAAGTCGAATATCTGGACTGCCTGAGTAAGTGTGATTGTGTATGCTTGGCAGGTTTCTCGATATTTATGAAAATATAAACCTAGCGTACTTGCCAGAATTTCTGCCACCATGATAGATATTTGTGGTTTTTCTCTCATTTCCGCTGGATCAGAATTCCATAAATTAATTTCTCTGGCTAAGGTTGGGTCATTCTGAGTTAAGCTTAAACAATAGGATTGTGAACGCCGACTTTCTGGATAGGGATCTAATTTATTTAGCGCGATTATAGTACAAGACTAGAGTAAAGCCACAGACTTTCCACCTTAGAGGTGGAAAGTTACCTACAAGGACGGACCTTGTAGGTCGAATTAAGTTATTACATTCCACCCCGGGGTGGAATGTTTGCAGCAAGGTTATGGAGTCGGGTACTAAAAATTAAAAGTAAATAAATATTGGGCATTGCTTTCTTCACCACTGTTGGCGTAACGAACGCCAGGAAACTCATAGACGCTTTTTTGTAAAGTATCGAGTAGGGCTATTATATTTTCTTCGTCTTTGGGTGAGTCAGGTTTTTGGTTGATAAATTGATTAAAAGCCGTTGCTAGGTAACTAGTCCATCTTCTTGAATTATCCTGCCAAGCCGGTTCATTTAGTATTCTGACTTCACTTAAAACGGGAATTTTAAATTTAATGTGCTCATAAGGCTTAGCCACCAAGTCTGACAAAGTTTCTGAACTAACTACACCAGATGGAAGTGATAACTTGTGCTTAACGTTGCCCTCAAATACAGACACAGTGGCTTCTTGTTCTTTTTTATAAGCACCCATCAGCATAGCTAATGTTTTCGTTTGTTCGTCGCCCCAGGAAAAATCAGCCGGGTCCGGCCATTCCCAGACTCCGTCAGCTTTCTTAACGAAAGGCGTGATCAATTCTCCTAGTCTGGTAACACATTCCCTATAAACATAAAAAGATGTCCACAAGGGTTCAATTGCTTGACCAATGTTGTGTGTGTTTTCCAAATTAGTCTTGACTGAAGTTAATAAACTGGTCGGGACTTGTCTTAATCGAACACCCTCACTTATATACAACATGTCTCGCCCTATATTTCCGTCTTTACCTCTTGTTTCTGGTCCCAAGCCAAACCCATTTAGCTCTGAAAGAGTAAAATTCCCGCCGGATTGAAGTAACTCGCTTCGAGGTTGTTCGACTGATTCCCCCATAATAAAACTGCCTTTCGGGCAGTTGAGGAATTATAGCACTGGATTGGTTACAGTAAAGCCACGGCGGCGACGGAATCGCCGGCTTTGGCAAAGCGCATCAAGATGACACCCTGAGTGGCCCTGCCTAAACGTTTAATGTTTTTTAAGGGTAGATTAATCACCTGGGCTTTTTTAGAGGTGATGGCTACGGTTTCCATCGACTCGGTCACCAGGTGAGCCGAAACAATTTTGCCGGTTTTATCTGACAGTTTGGCGACTTTGACGCCCTTGCCGGCGCGTTTTTGCACCGGAAAATCGTTGATGCTGGTCCGCTTG
>JAUYJQ010000046.1 GCA_030699295.1 Candidatus Beckwithbacteria bacterium | reverse complement strand
TTCTTACCGATTGACATTAACCCTCCTGATTGCTATTATAAGTCGCTTCTGCCTGATTGGTATTTATGGATAAAATTCTAACTGATTTTCTGGATAACCTCAAACAACGGGGCCGCTCATCGGCTACCATCCTGGCTTACGGCAAAGACGTGGACCAATTATTTGAATTTTTAGCCAAAGAAAAAATTACCCAACCCCAGGCCTTAACCCAGGACCACATTGAAGCCTTTAAAAAAGGTTTATCAACTCAAAAGTACACCGCCAAGTCCATTTCCAGAAAGTTAAACTCCATTAAAACTTTCTGCCGCTATCTTTTAAGCCAAAAAATTATCACCGAAAACCCGGCTGCCAGAGTCGAACACCCCAAGTATGACATCAAACCGCCGCGGATTTTATCCAAGATGGAATACCGCAGTTTGCGGGACGCCTGCCACGCGGACCCGCGCATTTACGCTATTGTCGAACTCCTGCTCCAAACCGGCATCCGGATTGGAGAGCTGGCTAATTTGAATCTGGAAGACGTTGACTCGGATAAAATCATGGTCCGCGCCTACGAATCCCACCCCCAGCGCCAAGTACCTTTAAATCCGGCTGCGGCTGCGGCCCTGACCAGTTATTTAAAGTTCCGGCCCAAAACCAAAGCCAAAGCCGTGTTTGTGACCAAAACCGGCCGGCCGTTTTTGATCAGAAATATCCGCACCGCCGTCGACCGCTATTTTAAATTAGCCGAAGTCAAAACCGCCAGGGTCAATGATTTACGGCACACCTTTATCGCCCACCAGCTAGAGGCCGGCACACCCCTAACCATGGTTAGCCGCCTGGTCGGCCACAAACGCCTTTCCACCACTGAAAAATATTTAGCCTTTGTTAAAAAATCCGAAGCCGCCCCGGCCAAACTGGAAGAGCTGTAAAATGCCCCCTAAGTGTGAAGTTTTTCAAGTTGCCCAAGAAGCCGCGCCGGTTTTTGGAGTAGAAATCCCGGCAACATGTCCTCTTAATAATGGTTGCGAAGGAAAAGTAAGTTGCTTAGGGGCTGACCCGACCGGCAATGTTACAAAAGAAGACGTTATAGGATTTTTACAAACCCAGATGTGGGGAGCTCAACAGGTAAAAAAGTTTCTTGCCCGCCTGGCGGCGAGTCAATAAATTGTAGGCCGGGCTGGACTCGAACCAGCGACATTCAAGGTATAAGCTTGACGCTCTAACCGACTGAGCTACCGGCCTATTCGCAGCTCTATTTTACACCAAATTTAAAGCTTTGATCTTTGGGCCACTTCGGCTTCGATGACGTTTCTGTCCCGGCCGAATTTTAGACGGGATAATTGCTTGATCATTTCCGCCACCTTGGGACTGCGTGCCTCTTTAATTTTACCCATGTCTTTAGTCAAATCCATGGAAAACGGCGGCACGGTTTCGTTATTAACCAAAGTTTTAATATAGACGTTGAATCGCTCAATATTAATCAGGTCGGTCTCGGTAAAAGTCGGCTGGTATTCGTGCTGTAAATAGTTGGCGTCCGAGACACCGACCCTAAAAGACATAATTGTGCCGACGTTGCCGAAAATGGCATTTTTGACATCTTCTTCCACCTGGCCGATGAACTGATTAGCCACGGTCAGAGACAATCTAAATTTTCTGGCCTCAGATAAAATCTGGGCAAAGTCCGGCGTAGCAAAGTTTTGGAACTCGTCGACGTATAGATAGAAGGGTTTGCGCTGCTCTTCGGGAATATCCTGGCGGCTCATCGCCCCCATTAAAATTTTGGGCACTAAAATCAAACCCAGGAAGTTGGAGTTTTCCTCGCCGATCCGGCCTTTAGCCAGGTTGATCAGCAGAATCTTACCCTCGTCCATGACTTGGCGGAAATTAAACGAGCTTTCACTTTGGCCGATAATGTTACGCATCATTTTATTGGTGACAAACCGGCCGAACTTAGAAACAATGTAATCCAAGACTTCGGATTTATGAAAGTCTGAAGTCTGGGCAATCTGATCAGTCCAGTAGCGCCGGACAATCGGGTCGGTCACTTTGGGCAGCAGTTCCTGGACATAGCGCGAGTCAGTTAAAACCCGAACCACTTCGACAAAAGTATTCCCCGGCTCGCTCATGACCGTCAACATCGCATTTCTGACCGCGTGCTCAAATCGCGGGCCAATGATGCCGGTTTTGTGGGGATCATAAAGTTTGTACATCATGCCTACGATTGAAGTGGTGACAAAATGTTTCTCCTCTTCGGTCCGGGCATCGAGCATATTCAGGCCTAAGGGCCGCTCAGTATCCGAGGGATTAAAGTAAATGACGTCTTCGGCCCGCTCCGGCGGGATCATTTCCATTATTTTTTCGACGGTGTCGTGCGGGTCAATAAAACAAACGCCCTTACCCTCGCGAATATCCTGCATAATCATGTCGGTTAATAGTTCCGACTTACCCACCCCGGTCTTGCCGATAATATAAAGGTGGCGCATCCGGTCGTCTTCGGAGATATAAACCGGCCGGTCGACTCCCCGATAAACGCTTTTTCCCAGATACATGCCTGACTTAGGGATCAGGGCCGACGCCGGCGCCCGTTTGGCATTGAGCCAAAAAATGTGCGGCGTTTCCACACTCTTGTTAGGAAAATGAAAAATAGTCGATAGTTCTTCAACCGACAAAATGCTTTTGGCACCAAACAGCGGTTGATAACGGTAGATAAAGTCGATCATCCACAGATTTTTAATCCTGATTTTGGTTTTGGAAAAATGGTTGTGGTCGGAGCTAAGCTGGGAAAAAGTCCCCACCATGTTAGCTAAATGGGCTTGGGCTGATTCCTTACTCGTCGAGTTCACCACGATCCTGACAGTAGTTTCAAATCCGGGCTTAGAGCACTTATTCTCTATTTCCTCGTAGGTCTTCGGGTCAACGTTATACTTGGCCTTTTCCGGGTCTGACTCGGTTTTTTTGGTTTTAGAAATATATGCCCGGCCGGCCTTTTGCCACTTATTATCCGCCGGCGTGATCAGTACCTGCAGAGTCAAACCGTCGTTATCCCCCATCTTGGCCATCGCCGCAGTAATCGTACTTAAAGGGTCAACCGGTAAGTCCTTGTAAATCTTTAACGGGTAAAAGGAACTACTGGAGAGTTTAAGTTGGGCAAAAGCGACTTTGCCATGATCGGTAAAAATGCTTGGCTCGTCCACTTCGCGAACATCGGCGCCCGGGTATGCTCCGTGGATTTGCTTTTCCACTAAGTCTCTTAATCGTTCCGGCATGGCCGCGTAAAAACGGATGTCTTCTTTTTTGGCAATGATTTCAAATGACAAATGGTCTTCGGGTTTTAAGAAACTCAGCCAGCCGCCGCCGCCTTTAATCGAAAACAAAGAGGCAAACATCTGTTCAGCAGCGTCGATTTTAATCTCGTTATCCCGCGGCACCGCCACCTGTAAAACAACGTATTCCAACGAGCGTTTTTCCCGATTCCTGAATTTTAGCAGCTGCAGCAAGACATAACCGACGCCGACCAAACCGACAATGCCCAAGCCGATTAAAAAAGCCAAAAAAACCAGATACTTGGCTTGTTCGATTAAAGTTGTCACCGGATCCATTTAAACTTTCCTGAAGGCAATTTTGTCGCCAAACATTTTAATTAAACGTAAGCACCATTCAGCCAGCCAACGCAGGCTGTCGATGACCTTGTGGTGCAAACCCTTCTCCATTTCGTCTTTAGTTAAAGGCAAAACCACTTTAAAGCCAGTCTGCTTTTGGGAATCATCGAGCACCACCTGGCCCTGATCGTCGGTTACCGGCTTGGATAACTGTGTCTGGTCTTTTTCCAGTTTTTCCAGCCAACCTTCAACCTCGGGTTCCAAATCCACACTCCGGGTGTACTCGGTGATCGGGGTTTTTTCTTGAGTATCAACAGTGCTTTCTTTGGGCAGATTGGCCATACTCTCATAATAACACAATCTATCGGCTAAAAATCCGTAACCCTTTTACTCTGTCAAAATGTCTGGCGTTATCCGTTACCAAGGCCAAATTATTTTCCAGGGCGCTGGCGGCAATTAACAAATCAAACTCATCCAATTTTTTGCCTTGTTTCTCCAGGCTGGTTTTTAACCGGGCATAGCTTAAAATTATTGGCTCGCTTAAATTAACTGTGGCTATTTCTAGGTCTTTAATAAAACCCTTAACTAAATCAAGGTTTTTCTTTGATTGAGCTGATTTAATTGCCCCGTAAAAAAGTTCCGCCTGAGTAATAATGCTGACAGCCGCACCACCTTTAATAACCGTTTCGTCAATCAGCTTTTTTCCTCTTAAAAAATTCACTACCGTACTGGTGTCCAATAAATACCTCATAAAACTAGGCGCTGGCGCTTGAACAATCTCAACTTGCTGACCGCAGGGAAATTTTTAATGCTGCCGAAATACTTTTTCATAGCGGCGGATTTACTGGTAATTTCTTCCAGTTTGATCACCGGCACAATTCTGGCCACCGGCCGGCCGTAGCGTTCAATGATCGCCTCCCGCCTTGCAAAAACTACTTCATTAATAATTTCGGCGGTTTTTCTCTTTAATTCTGTCGCCGTTAAATTAAATGTATTCATATATTAACTATTATAGATAAAATGATTAAAATAGTCAATAGTCTAATCCCTTGACCGCTTTTTGACCTTTATCAAACGGGTGCTTGATTTTGGTCATTTCGGTGACCAGGTCGGCCAGTTTAACAATTTCGGGACGGGCCCCCCTGCCCGTCAAAATCAAATGAGTTTTACCCCTCTTAGAAATTAGCTTAATTAATTGAGTTAGAGTAATTAGTTTATCTTTGACGGCATTGTTCACTTCGTCCAAAACCAAAACGTCAACTTGGCTGATTAATTTTTCCGCTAAATTCAGTGCCTCTATTGCTTTGCGCTTGTGCTGAGCCCGCGAAGCATGATCGGTCGGCAACTTAAAAAATCCGCTACCCAAGGGGTAAATCCTGATGTTTTTAATGTATTTACCGATCTTGTACTCGGCAATCGGCCAACGCTTTTCTTTGTACCATTGGACTATGGCCACTTTCAGGCCGGAAAGAGCCGCCCGGACGGCCACGCCCAGGGCCGCCGAAGTCTTCCCCTTCCCATCGCCTGTAAACACATAAACTAAGCCCGGTTTAGAATTCATAACCGGTCTCTATTTTACATTGCTTTGTCCAGTCGGCTTTAACTTTTACCCCAAATTCTTTTAATAAATTTTCCAGATGCTCGAGCGGTAAACCAATAATCGTGGTAATCCCCCCGCCAAACATTTTAACCAAACTGCCGTAACCGGACAGCTCAAACTGGATCGCGTAGGCGCCCCCCTTATCCAAAACATGGAATTGTTTTATATATGCTTCAATAATTTTGTCGTCGTAGGGCTTCATTCCCACCCAACTGCTAGCCACACTCATCAATACTTTATCCCTAGAGGCCACCGCCACCCCGCAAAAAACCGAGTGGGTTTTACCAGATAACAGGCGCAAATACTCTCTGGCTTGGTTTAAATCTTTCGGCTTACTCATAAATTTATCCCGTTTGGCCACCACCAAGTCCGAACCGATAACGATTCCGCCCGAAAGTGGTTCAATTGAAGTGGCTTTGGCAATGGCTAACTGGCCCACTAAATCTTCAGCCGTGTCTCCCCGGTATTCCTCTTCATCGACCCGGTGGCTCACCGCTTTAAACTCCAGCCCTGTCCAGGATAGTAACTGTTTTCGTCTCGGAGAGTCTGAGGCCAGAATTATCTGCATAAAATGGCGCAGGCAATACAAATTTCAGGAGCGCAGTGATGTCGCACACTCACGGCACGCGCGAACACCTGGAAATTTCGTATTGCCGAGCCAGTTTGGCTCATAAGCTGCATTTGGAAAAACCGCAATGCTTGCAGGTGCTGCATCCTTCAATGACTTCCATTTCATTACCGCACTCCGGGCACAACTTGTCATTCTTGTTTTTAAGCGGAGTAATCCGCACCTTACTTTGGATGGTTTGCTTGCCCGCCGAAGCCTTGGCGGAGGCGGGGGAACTCAAAATCTGGGCGTCTTTGCTGCCCGATCTATATATAGTAATCCCTTTACAGCCAAGCTCCCAAGCTAACAAATAAGCCTTAGTAACGTCTTCAATGGTGGCGGTTTGAGGGAAGTTAATGGTCTTAGAAACCGCATTTTCCGTATGGTTTTGAAACGCCGCCTGCATCTTAATATGCCACTCGGGGGTGATATCAAACGCCGATACGAAAGTTTTTCGAATTGCGGATGAAAGATACTCAATATCTTGACAACTGCCTGATTTAGCCACCTCTTCTAAGATTTGTTTTTTCTGATATTCGCTCAGTTTACTCGCTTCAACCGCTTGGCGGAAGTGCTGGTTGACGTAAGTCAGGCCGGCCTCATCGACGACGTTTTTGACAAAAGATAAAGCAAACTCCGGTTCGATGCCCGACGAACAGCCGGCCACCATGGCAATGGTGCCCGTGGGGGCAATCGTCGTCACCGCCAGGTTCCGGCGCTTGATCCCCTTCTTTTCGTAAGCCGAGCCTTTCCAGTTTTTAAAAATGCCTTTTTCGCGGGCTAGTTTAACCGATTCGCCGACGGCGGCATCATTAACCGCCTTCATCACCTTCTGCGCCAATTTCACCCCTTCATGGCTGTTGTAAGCTATTCCCAGTTGGTAAAGCATGTCTGCCCAACCCATGACGCCCAAACCTATGCGCCTGTTGGCTTTAGCCATTTTGGCCACCTGGGGAATCGGATAGCCGGAAACATCAATACCGTTATCCAAAAATCTGACAGCTGTCTGAGTCACCCGCTTTAACCTATCCCAGTCGATCCGCTTGACTTTGACAAACTTGGCCAGGTTAAGGCTGCCTAGATTGCAAACGTCAAACGGGTGCAGCGGCTGTTCGCCGCAGGGATTGGTGGCCATCAATGGCCCGAGGGTTGCCAGTACCGGATTGGATTTATTAATCTTGTCCAAAAAGATCATCCCCGGGTCGCCGGTCCGCCAGGCCAAACCGACAATCTGGTCAAATAACTGCTTGGCCGGCAGGCTTTGGACAACTTCGCCGCTGCGCGGGTTCTTCAACTCAAACCGCCGGTTATGCTTGACGGCCCTCATAAACTCATCAGTGGCGCCGACCGAGATGTTAAAGTTAGTAATCTCCCCCTGGTTAGTTTTACAGGTAATAAACTCCAAAATATCCGGGTGGTCGACGTTTAAAATACCCATGTTGGCACCCATGCGGTAACCGCCCTGCATCACCTGACCGGTGGCCGCATCAAAAACTTTCATGAAAGACACCGGACCGGTGGCAAAGCCGCCGGATTTCATAACGTAATCGCCTTTAGGCCGAAGCTTGCTAAAATTAAACCCCGTTCCCCCGCCCCTTTGCTGGACCAGCGCCAGCCACTTAACCGCGTCAAAAATCTTAGCCATATCGTCTTCAACCGGCAGGACAAAACAATTAGCCAGAGACGGCTTTTTTGTCCCCGCGCTTCTTAAATAGCAGCCGGCCGGCACAAATTCCATTTTGGTCATCACTTCAAAAAAGGCCTGCCGCCACTTGGCCCGCTTAGCCCTGGGTTCGTTTTCGGCCACAAACCCGGCTACCCGGTCAAACAACTGCCGCGGCGTTTCTGTCGCTCTACCGGAGGCATCATGGCGCAAATAGCGGTTCTCCAACACTTTCAGCTGATTAAGGCTTAAGTTCAGGTCATCTTTGACCCCGATCACCGCCCGGGCCTCTCTGGCCGTCCGGCGCTTGTCCCGGTATAAAATGTAGGCCTTGGCCGCCTCATAGTGCCCGGCGGCCATTAACACCGGTTCAACAATGTCCTGGACCTGTTCAACCGTGGGTAAATCGCCATTGACTGCCTTGAGTAGAATATTGATGACGACTTTGGTCAATCTTTCCGCCTCAATTGTTAACTTTCTCTCGCCCAATTCCGGTTCGACTTCCGCCAAGGCCTTGAGAATTGCCCGTTGGATTTTTTGCTCGTCAAAGGCTGTTTCCGTCCCGTCCCGCTTGATGATTCTCTTAAGTTCGGTCATAAGCTGCACCTGGAAAAGCCGCATTTAGTACAACTCGAACAGCCCTCTTTAAAAATTAACTCATGGCCACACTCGGGGCAGGGTTCGGGGCCGGAGAGAACCTGGTCGGTTTTGCTGCCGTCTCGATAAACCGTGATCCCCTTGCAGCCTAAGCGCCAGGCTAAAAGGTAGGCCTGTTTGACGTCTTTAACCGTGGCCGTGTTCGGAAAGTTGATAGTTTTAGAGACCGAGTTATCAAAATGTTTCTGCCAGGCTGCTTGCATCTTAACGTGCCACTGCCAACCGATTTCGTGGCTGGTGACAAATACTTTTTTGTCGTATTTCTTTTTGTACTGCTGGTAAATCGGATCGGTAATTATCAGGGCTTTGGTCGGCCGGTTAGCCTTATCATCCTCAAAAAATGTCTGCCTGGTGGTCGTCAAGGCAAACACCGGCTCGATGCCCGAAGAACAGTCGGCAAACAGGGAAATTGTCCCGGTCGGAGCGATCATGGTAGTGGCACAGTTTCTTCGGGGCTTACCTGAATCCGCATAAATTGAAACGTCATAGTTGCCGAAGTTGCCCCGCTGCTTCCCTAGATTTTGCGTGGCCTTGTCTGCCTCGACGCGGATAAACCGAGCCAGTTTGGCCGAAAGCTTGACCGCCGCCTGGCTGTTATAGGCAATCCCCAATTTAAAAAACAAGTGAGCCAGCCCCATCACGCCCAGGCCAATGCGCCGATTGCCGTCTTTGACCATTCTCCTGACTTCTTCCAAAGGATAGCTATTGACCTCGACCATGTTGTCCAAAAACCTGATACCCCAAACGACGGTGTTTTTAAGCGCCGGCCAATCAACCTTACCGGCAGCCACGTGCTCCGACAAATTAATCGATCCCAGGTTACAGCTCTCGTAGGACAATAAAGGAATTTCACCGCAGGGGTTGGTTGCTTCCAGCCGGCCCAATGTCGGCGTCGGGTTGCCCCGCTCCATCGTGTCCAAAAAGGCCAAGCCCGGATCGGCAGTTTTCCAGGCATATTCGGCAATCAGGTTAAATAACCGGTCTGCCCTGATGGTGGCGGCGGTTTCG
>JAUYJQ010000042.1 GCA_030699295.1 Candidatus Beckwithbacteria bacterium | reverse complement strand
GAGGTGATGGCTACGGTTTCCATCGACTCGGTCACCAGGTGAGCCGAAACAATTTTGCCGGTTTTATCTGACAGTTTGGCGACTTTGACGCCCTTGCCGGCGCGTTTTTGCACCGGAAAATCGTTGATGCTGGTCCGCTTGCCCAAGCCTTTTTCCATGACGACCAATAAGTCATTGAAAAAACGGCGCTTGCCCTTAGTTTTTCCCCGGGTGGGCCGATAGACAGCCATACCGACGACGTAATCATCCTTGGTCAGGTTAATGCCCCGGACGCCTTTGGCGGATCGGCCCAAGGGCCGGGCATCGGTTTCTTTGAAGTTGATGGCTTTGGCCTCATGGGAAATTAAGGCCATCTGGTCTTTGCCGCTGGTCTGCGTCACCCAAACCAATTGGTCGTCGCCGTCGAGTTTGATAGCGATTATGCCGTTGCTTCTTATGTTGGCAAACAGCGGCGTGGCGGTTTTTTTGATTATCCCCTGCCGGGTGACCATCAGGAGAAAGCCTTTATCCAGTTGATCTTTGGCTAAAGTAATCACCGATTGAATGGTTTCGTCGCTGTCGATATTGATTAAATTGATGATGGCTTGGCCTTTGGCTTGGCGGGCGCCTTGGGGAATTTCGAAAACCTTTAGGCGAAAGACCCGGCCTTTGTTAGTAAATATCAATAAAGTGTCATGGGTGCTGGCGGTAAACATCCGGCTGACCTCGTCTTCTTCTCTGGTGGACATGCCGGTAACACCCTTGCCGCCCCGCCTTTGACTGCGGTAAGTCGTGGTCGGCATGCGTTTGATATAGCCGGTTTTAGTCATCGTCACCAGGCAGGCTTCGTCAGGCTCCAGGTCTTCGTCAGAAAATTCTTTTAGGGACGACTTGACGATTTTGGTGCGGCGTTCGTCGGCATAGTCATCCTTGACCTTGGCTAACTCTTTAGCCACAGTGATTAAAACTTTTTCCGGGCCTAAGAGTAAACGGGTGAACTCATCGATGGTAATTTTGATGGCTTTGTACTCGTCCTCGATTTTCTTTCTTTCCAGAGCGGCCAGGCGCCTCAGCTGCATGTCCAGAATTGCCTGGGCTTGAATTTCCGACAACTTGAATTTAGCCATCAAGTTTAACTTGGCGGCCTCGGCATCCTTGGATTTTTTAATCGTGGCGATCACCGCGTCGAGGTGGTCGAGGGCGATCTTTAAGCCTTCCAAAATATGGGCCCTTAGTTTGGCTGCTTTTAACTCAAATTGGGTCCGCTTGATCACTACCAGTTGGCGGTGGCGGACATATTCTAAAAGGATTTGGCGTAGGTTAAGTAGCTGGGGGGTGTTGTCGACCAGGGCGACCATGTTGGCCGGAAAATTGGACTGTAATTCGGTGTGCTTGAATAAATTATTTAAGACCGCTTTGGGTTTGGCCTCTTTTTTAAGCTCAATGGCAATTTGCAGGCCGGAGCGGTCGGATTCGTCGCGGATATCTTTGATGCCGTTTATTTTTTTGTTTCTGACCAAATCGGCGATCTTGGCAATTAAGCGGGCTTTATTGACTTGGTAAGGCAACTCGGTCACCAAAATAACATAGCGGCCTTTTTTCTCGACAATCTCGGTTTTGGCGCGAATGGTAATTGTGCCTTTGCCGGTGGTGTAGACCTGTTCGAGCGCAGCCGCATTGTAAATAATACCGGCGGTGGGGAAATCCGGTCCGGGAATAGCGGCCATCAGCTCCTGCGAATTTACGGTTGACTCCAGATCTCCGGCTAAAACTTTAGCCTCAATAGTTTCCGGATCGACTATTTTTTTGGGCAGGTCAGAAGATGAGACAACTTTAGTTCTCTTAATTAGGATTTGAATGGCGTCGATCACCTCACCTAAATTGTGCGGCGGGATTTTGGTGGCCATACCGACAGCAATACCGTCGGCGCCCATTAACAGCAGGTTAGGTAATTTGGCCGGTAGGACAGTGGGTTCCTGTAAACTGGCGTCAAAGTTATCAATAAAATCAACCGTGGCTTTATCCAGTTCGTTTAACAGTTCGTCGCTGATTTTGGCTAAACGGACTTCGGTGTAACGCATGGCCGCCGGCGAGTCGCCGTCGACCGAACCGAAGTTGCCGTGGCCATCCACCAGGGGGTAGCGCAGTGAAAAATCCTGGGCCATTCTGACCATAGAGTCATACACAGCCATATCCCCGTGGGGGTGATATTTACCCAAGACTTCGCCGACGACCCGGGCAGATTTTTTGTAAGCTGAAGCATGGGTAATCCCCTGCTCTTTCATAGCGTAGAGAATTCTCCGGTGGACCGGTTTTAAGCCGTCGCGGACATCGGGCAGGGCCCGGGCGACGATGACGCTCATGGCATAGTCGAGATAACTCGACTTCATCTCTGTAGTAATTTCGACCGGTTGAACTTTACCAATATTCATGATTTAACCTATCTGCCGAAAATCTGGACGACGTAGGGAGCAATCAGCAGGGCGACAATTTGGACGATCTTCATCATCGGGTTTAGGGCCGGCCCGGCGGTGTCTTTTAGCGGATCGCCAACTGTGTCGCCGATGACCGCGGCTTTGTGGGGGTCACTGCCTTTGCCGCCAAAATGGCCGTCTTCGATATATTTCTTAGCATTGTCCCAAGCCCCGCCGCCGTTGCACATAAATAAAGCTAAGGCCAGGCCGGAAACGACGACGCCGCCCAAAAAACCACCCAGCGCCTCAGCCCCTAAGGGACTGATTACCAGCGGGGCGCCGACGACAATCAACGCCGGAACAATTAACTCCCGTTGGGCGGCGGCAGTGACAATGGCCACGGCTTTGGAATAATCGGGCAAGGCGGTGCCGGCCATAATGCCTTTGATCTCTTTAAACTGGCGCCTGACTTCTTCGACGACCTCAAAGGCCGCCCGGCCGACCGAGCCGATTAATCTGGAGGAGAATAGAAACGGCAGGGCGCCGCCGATTAAGACTCCGACAAAAACCTTGGGGTGGGCCATATCAATCGATAGCAGGCCGGTAGCTTCAAAATAGGTAGCAAACAGTGAGACTGCGGCTACGGCTGCCGAACCGACGGCAAAACCTTTGGTTAAGGCTTTAGTGGTGTTGCCGACCGCGTCCAAGCTTTCGGTAACTTTAGGAGCTTTGCCGCCAAGATGGGCCATTTCTACCATTCCTTGGGCGTTATCGGCGATCGGGCCGAATGTATCCAAAGACATAATAATTCCGGTGGTGGCTAACATGCCCATACCGGCCAGGGAGATGCCGTAAAAGCCCAAGAACCAGTAGCCGACAAAAATGGTTGCGGCCACCACCACCACGCTGATAAAGGTCGATTCCATGCCGACTGCCAAACCGCTGATTAAAGTGGTGCCGGCGCCGGTTTTCGAAGCCTTGGCAATGGCTATCACCGGTTTCTCACCCGGTCCGGTGTAGTACTTAGTAATAAACAGAAAAATCAACATGGAGACGATACCGGTAACGGCGGCATATCCGGCCCGGGGTTCTTGGAGAACATATTGAGCCAAAAGCATAAAAATGACCATGGCGGAAACGGCCGAAACGATAAAACCGCGCATCAGCGGGTTAATCGGGTTTTCCCGGTCGTTTTTGGCCTTGACAAAGAAAGTCCCTAAGATAGATGTCAGGATGGCCGCTGCCCTAGCCAAAAGCGGGAAAACCACCCCTTTTAAGCCGAACATAGCCCCGCCCAAAATCATTGAAGCAACCACCGTGACTTCGTAGGATTCAAACACATCGGCAGCCATGCCGGCGCAGTCGCCAACATTATCACCGACATTGTCAGCGATGACGGCCGGATTGCGGGGATCGTCCTCGGGAATGCCGGCTTCGATCTTGCCGACTAAATCAGCGCCGACGTCGGCTGCTTTGGTGAAGATGCCGCCGCCGACCCGCATAAATAAAGTTAACAGGGCGGCGCCAAAACCGTAGCCAACCAAAACATCAGTGGCGTGTTTGGCCACCAGCTCCGGTCCTTGGTTAATAAAGGAGAAATAGGCCCACATATAAATTAACGACACTCCCAAAAGCCCCAAACCGACGACCAGCATGCCGTTGACCGTGCCGGCATCAAAGGCAGTTTTTAAAGCCGGATTCAAACCTTTGATGGCGTTTTTGGCGGTGCGGACATTAGCCCGGACGGCAATCCACATGCCAAAATAACCGATCAGGGCGCTGCCGATGGCTCCGAGTAGAAAAGCAATGGCGATTCCGGTACCTAAACCAAAGTTGATCAAAATCGCCAGAATCAGCATTATCGGGACTACAAGGGAAAACTGTTTTTTAAGGTAAGTCATGGCGCCCTGCCTGATAGCCAAAGCTATCGCCTGCAGTTTCGGCCCGCCCTCGTCATCTTTGACGATTTTTTTGGCTAAGAAAAATCCGTAACCTAAGGCTAATAAAGCCGTAGTTGGGGCAGTCAGTAAAGCTAGTACCTGAATATTCATAATTTTTCCATTATATATCTAAAGTGGCCATTTTGGCATGGGTTTGAATAAAACGCTTGCGCGGCGGGACTTCATCGCTCATGAGCATGGTAAACACCTCATTGGCTTGGGTGGCGTCAGACACAGTCACTTGTTTTAAGATCCGGTTAGCCGGGTTCATGGTTGTTTCCCATAACTGCTCCGGATTCATCTCTCCTAAACCTTTGTAGCGCTGGAGTGAATATTTTTGACCTTTTATAGTGGCTAAATAATCGGTCAAGCCTTGGTCGGAATAAACATAATGGTCGGATTTATTGACCGCGATTTTATAAAGCGGCGGTTGGGCAATGTACAAATAGCCGCCGTCAATGATGGGCTGTAAGTGACGGTAAAAAAAGGTTAACAGTAAGGTGGCAATGTGTTCGCCGTCAACGTCGGCGTCGCACATAATGACAATCCGGTGATAGCGCAGTTTGGCAGGATTCATGGTTTCGCCGATGCCCATGCCTAAAGCGATGATCAAGTCTTTTAGCTCTTCAAACTGGATAATTTTATCCAAGCGGGCTCTTTCAGTGTTTAAGATTTTGCCGCCCAAAGGCAGGATGGCCTGAAACTTGCGGTCCCGGCCCTGCTTGGCGCTGCCGCCGGCTGAATCGCCCTCGACAATAAACAACTCACATTGTTCGGGGTTGGTTTCCTGGCAGTCGGCCAGTTTACCGGGCAGAGTTGAACCCTCCAGGGCGCCTTTTCTGACAACCGCGTCGCGGGCGGCCCGGGCGGCCAGGCGGGCGCGGGAAGCCAGTAAGACTTTGTCTAAAACTTTTCTGGCATCATTGGGGTGCTCTTCAAAATAGCCGGTAAGGCCTTCTTTGACCACGCTAAAAGCCGCCGATTGGGCTTCGGGATTGTTCAACTTGGTTTTCGTTTGCGACTCAAACTGGATATCATTGCTGGGCATTTTAATAAACACGACTGCGGTTAAACCTTCTTTGAGGTCGTCGGATACCAAGGTGACGTCTTTAGTGTTTTTATCAGAGTAATCTTTGACGACGCGGGACAGAGCCATTTTAAAACCGGTCAAATGAGTACCGCCGTCGGCGGTGTTGATAACATTGGCAAAAGACTCGACAGTTTCAGTAAATGAGTCAGTGTATTGGAGGGCCACTTCAACGCCGATGGGAAACTCATAACCGTCGAGTTGACGGTTAAAATAGATGATCGGACTCAAGGGTTTTTTGTTCCGGTTTAAATATTTGACTAAGGATTTGATGCCGCCGTCAAAATAAAAGTGCTGTTCTTCTTTGGTCCGCTCATCATACAGATGAAAGGATAATTTGGCGATCAAAAAAGCCCGTTCGCGACAAAGATTTACCAAAGTTTGCCAGCCAAAGTCAACCTGTTTTTTGAAAATTTGCTCATCGGGAATAAAGGTAGTGACGGTAAACGAATCGGTTCGGGGCAAAGAAAAATGGGGGCAAGGAATTAATTTAGCTAAGTCTTTTTCGCCTTTAACCGGCAAGACTTTGGTCGTCGGTTTGCCCCGCTGGTACTGTTGGTAAACCGTTTGTTTGTCCCGTTTGACAATTACCCGCATGAAGCGGGACAGGGCGTTGACTGCCGAAGCGCCGACGCCGTGTAAGCCGGCCGAGGCTTGGTAAGCGGACGAGCCGAACTTGCCGCCGGCGTGGAGTTTAGTCATAGTAATTTCCAAAGCCGAAGCCCCGGACTTGTGTTTGTCGATGGGGATGCCCCGGCCGTCGTCAACCACCGTGGCTGAGCCGTCGCGGGCCAAGGTCACCCAAATATTATTGGCAAAACCGGGAATAGCTTCGTCAACTGAATTGTCGACAATTTCGGTCAGGATGTGGTGTAGGCCTTTGCTGTCGGTCGAGCCGATGTACATCCCCGGACGCTTACGGACCGGTTCCAAACCCTCGAGAACAGTAATGTCTTTTGCGGTGTATGCCATAAAAATCAAGGGTACCAAAGAAGCGCCCTACAGTCAATTATAGAGGAGGTTTTAAGATTCGGCAATCTCCGGAATGAGAATTTGCCCGTTATGGGTTATTTAAAATGTTCGCACAATGATTAGTTTACCCGAGTCTTTGAGCTCTAAACTTCTTAAAGACGCCTCGTCTCCGCCTTTTTTAATGAAATCTTGAAGATCGTGGATTTGAGTTGGTTCCAATAAAGAT
>JAUYJQ010000035.1 GCA_030699295.1 Candidatus Beckwithbacteria bacterium | reverse complement strand
AACTATAAAACTAAGTCGGTAACGGCCGATTGTTTAAACAGCCTTAAAAAGTCCAGTGACAAATTAACTAAAGAAGTGATTTTGGTAGATAACGGTTCAGGCGACGGCTCGGTCGAGTCTCTTAAACACAAGTTTCCCTGGGTTAAAGTTTATGCCGCGGGCAGAAATTTGGGTTTTGCCGGGGGCAACAACTTCGGTTTTAAAAGAAGCCGGGGTAAATATATCTGGCTGTTAAACTCCGATACATTAGTTAAAGCCGACACGATTCAAAAACTTTATGATGCGGCGCTGGCTAATGATTCTGTTATTGCCTCGTGTCGGTTGTTAAATCAGAATGGCTCGATCCAGCCCCAGGGCGGCTATCTGCCGGACCTGTGGCGCTTGGCCGCTTGGATGCTATTTATCGACGACTTACCCATTATTAGTGCCTTTTTTCCCGCTTATCACGTCAACCGCAGAAGTTATTTTAAAAAAGATCAGCATCCGGGCTGGCTGGCGGGCACGGCCTTGCTGATCCGCCGGGATGTTTATCAAAGGCTTAAGGGTTTCGATAACCATATTTTTATGTACGGTGAAGACGTCGAGTTTTGTTTACGGGCTAAAAAATTGGGTTTTCGGCCGGACTATTTTGCCGGACCGCGCTTGACCCATTTGGGCCAAGCCTCGGGTTCAAGCCGCCAGGCGATCTTAGGTGAATACCGGGGCTTAAAATATATTTACCAAAAACACTTTTCAGGTTGGCAGCAGCGGGCCTTAAAATTTTTGCTCAAGCTGGGAGCGCTGCTTCGGGTTATAATTTTAAGAAATAAGATATATGACGAAGCTAAGTCATTGGCTTAATCAGCATTGGTTGACTTTTACAGCAGCTTTTTTGCTGGTGTTTTTACCCCTTTACCCAAAGTGGCCCCTGTTTGACGTCTTACCCGGTTACAACGTTCGGGTCCGCCTGGAAGATATTCTGCTTTTAATAATCAATCTGGTTTTTTGGACCCAGGTACTGCTCAAAAAAATCAAGATTAAGCGGGCGCCGCTTTTAAAACCAATGCTGATTTATTTGGTCATCGGCTTTTTATCGACCCTATCAGCGATCTTTATTACCAAAACCGTTTATCCGGAATGGATCCAGATTGCCAAATTGTACCTGCACTTCCTGCGCCGGGTCGAGTATTTTTCCCTGTTTTTTATCTTCTTTTTTGCCGTCAAAAATAAACGCCAAATCAAGCTGTTTTTATTGCTATTAGGGGCAGCGGTTGTCGGGGTGGCGCTTTACGGCTTCGGCCAAAAATATCTTTACTGGCCGGCTTATTCAACCATGAACCGCGAGTTTGCCAAAGGCATAGCTTTGTATTTGACCGAACACGCCCGGGTGTTATCGACTTTTGGCGGCCACTTTGATTTGGCGGCTTGGGTGATGATTACCATAATTCCCTTGATCGTTATGGGGCTGCTGCACCCGTCGCGCTGGTGGCGCTTGGCTGCCTTAGCTTTAGCTGGGGCTGAGTATTGGCTGTTAATTCTGTCGGCATCGCGGATTTCCTGGATTGCCTACATGGCCGGAATTTCCGCGGCAATGGTGCTTTTACTTAAAAAGAAACCTAAACTTTGGGTCTGGCCGCGCGGGCTAGCGGTGATTCTGATTAGTACCGTAGTCATGATGTCTTTTGGCGACCTGTCCGAACGCTTCGGCCATATTTTTAAACTCCAGGGCGTTAAAGACCTGGTGATGAAGCCGTTTACCAACCCGCCCAAAGACGGCTTGCCTTTAGCCATGGATTTGACTCCCGAACAGCAGCTGCAGTTAGTGGCTACTCAAACTGACGTCCCCCCGTCGTCTAGTCGGGGGACTAGGACCCCCGCGTCCGCGGAGCCGGGAGCTAAACCAGCCGATGTTTATGACAACACTTATGACCAATTGCGGGCCTACTTGGCGACCACATCCGGGGAAACTCTCAATGTCAGCTATTCGGCCAATGCTTTAAAGTATGGTTTATCAGTCGGCATCCGCTTGGACACGCTTTGGCCTAATGCCATCAAGGCCCTGCAAACCAATCCCTTTTTAGGTACCGGCTACTCGACTTTGGTTAAAGAACACGTTTGGGAGTTTACCATCGCCGAATCGACCGATAATGATTATTTGCGGCTGTTAGGTGAAACCGGGATCTTAGGTTTTGCTTCTTTCCTGGCGATTTTCTTGGTGGCCGGGCAAAAATTGTGGCAGGCTTATTTAGCCAGCCGGGACCCCTTTGATTATGCCCTCTTTGCCGCCGCTTTAGCGGTTACCTTTGGTCTTTTAGTCAACGCTTTGTATATTGACGTCTTTGAGGCCTCAAAAGTGGCTTATGCCTATTGGTCATTTTTAGGCTTAGCTATGGCGGGGATTTATGCTAAAAAGTAAGTTTCTCCTGGCGTTTTTGGTTTTCCTGGTAACTTTTATTCCCCGGCTCTACCGGATTAATAATCCGGTGGCTGACTGGCATTCGTGGCGTCAGGCCGATACGGCAGCCGTCGCCCGCAATTTTGTTAAAGATAAGTTTAATTTGCTTTATCCCCAGTCCGACAGTTTTTTGGCTTTAAATGACCAGGGCTTGGCTAATCCCAACCGCTATTTTATTAACGAGTTTCCTTTTTATAACGCGGTCGTGGCTCTGGTTTATAAAGTCTTTGGTATCAACGAAATGCTGGCTCGGTTGGTGAGCGTGGTCTTTTCCAGCCTGGGGGCAGTGGCCCTTTATTTACTGACTTTAAAACTATTCGGTCAAAAAATCGCTCTGGTAACCAGCTTGTTTTATGCCCTAAATCCCTACAACATTTATTATGGCCGGGTGATCATGCCCGACCCGATTTTTATCAGCTTGTCTTTAATCAGCGCTTATCTGTTTTTGTTGAAGCCGTGGGGGATAGCTTCGGCCGTGATTTTTGCTTTGAGTCTGCTGACCAAACCCTATGCAATTTTTTTGCTGCCCCTGCTTTTCTACTGGGGCAAGTGGAAGCCGAGAGCGATGGCCCTGTGGGGAGTAATTGCCTGCATTCCTTTTATTTTATGGCGGATCCATTTTAACAACCACCCTGAAGGCAGTTTTGCCTCAACTTGGCTTTTAAATGGCAGTAACATTCGCTTTTCCGGTGCTTTCTTTCGCTGGCTGATATATGAGCGGATGAACCGGTTAATCTTTGCCACCGGCGGCTTTGTTTTGTTTGTCTTGGGGATTATCGCCAGCTACCAGGATAAAAAAAGATTAGGAATTTTTATTTGGTTACTCTCAATTGCCGCCTATATGACCATTTTTGCCATGGGTAATGTCACCCACGATTATTACCAGTTGCCGCTGGTACCGGTGGGCTCGATTTTAGTGGCCTTTGGTTTTTGGCAGATTGTCAACTCGTCTAAAAAGATATGGGTAAAATTATTAAATTACGGCCTGGCCTTAAGTTTATTAGTCTTAAGTTTGGCCTTTGGCTGGTACGAAGTCCGCGGCTACTTTAATATTAACCACCCGGAAATTGTGGCGGCCGGTAAAGCCGTCGATCGCCTAACTCCCAAAGACGCGCTGGTAGTGGCGGCTTACAATTCTGATCCGGCATTTTTATACCAGACCAACCGCCATGGCTGGCCTGACGGGGTTAACCTTGAAGACAAAGTCAGAGACGGAGCGACGCACTACGTTTCCATAAATTTTGACAATGTCAGCCAGTATCTGGAGGGCCGCTGCCCGACCCTGGATAAGACTGACCAGTACATAATCCTAGAACTGAAAAGTTGTTTATGAAGATTCTGATGCTGACGCCGTACCTGCCTTATCCGTTATTCTCCGGCGGGCAAATCAGAAGCTACAACTTGTTAAAAAATCTTTCAAAAAAACACGAGATTACCTTATTTAGTTTTGTTCGGTCCAATAAAGAACAAGAGTATTTAAAATATCTCAAACCGTTTTGCCGGCGAGTGGTTATTTTTAAACGGCGCCAGGCCTGGGATCCGCGCAACCTGCTTTTAGCCTTATTTACGCCCTATCCGTTTTTGGTGTCCATTTATCTGTCCCAGTCTTTTCGCCAAGCCATCAGCCAGGAGTTAAATCAGGGCGATTATGACTTGATCCACGCCGAGACGTTTTACATCATGCCCAACTTACCTCAAACCAAAATTCCCACTTTGTTGGTGGAGCAAACAATTGAATATTTAGTTTATCAGCAGTATGTCCGGGATTTTCGCTTTTTCCTGTTAAAACCATTGCTGTATTTTGACGTATTGAAAATTAATCTTTGGGAAAAATATTACTGGCGCCGGGCGACGCGTCTGGCGGCGATGTCCGGTTCTGACAAAAAAATTATGACCCAATCAGTTAAAGATAAAAAGGTCAACGTGGTGGCTAATGGGGTTGATGCCAAATTTTTCTCCCGGGTTAAACCAAAACCCGGCCGGGTGGTTCTGTTTATCGGAAATTTCAAGTGGCTGCCCAACCGCGACGCGGCCCAGTTTTTAGCCAAAGCCATTTGGCCGAAAATCAGCTCGAAGTTACCACAAGCGAAACTGTTGATCGTCGGCCGCAACCCCACCGCGGAAATTTTAAAACTAGCTAAGCCAGGCATTCGGATTAAGGGCGACGTGGCTGATATCCGGACTGCCTTTGCTGGGGCTAGTGTTTTGCTGGCACCAATTCGAAACGGCCGGGGGACAAAGTATAAGGTGTTAGAGGCGATGGCTAGCGGCATCCCGGTGGTGACCACCCGTTTAGGCATCGAAGGCATCGACGCCAAAGACAGCGTTCTGGTGGCCGAGTCAGCCGAGGCTTTGGCCGGACAGACAATCAATCTACTGGAAAATCATCAGTTGGCCGGACAGCTGGCCCAAAAGGCTAAGAAAATCGTTAATCAGCAGTATAACTGGGAAACGATTTCTAACCGCCTAAACTTTGTTTATCAGCAACTGGGGGGTGCCTGATGGATTTGTCAATAATCATCGTCAACTACAAAACTAAAGACTTAACCTTAAAGACACTGGCCTCTGTTTTTGCTGCCCAAATACCCCGAGGTAAAGTTGAGGTAATTCTGGTCGATAACGCCAGTGAGGACGGCACTCCCGAAATGGTCAGAAAAAAATTCCCCAAGGTTAAGATCATCAATGCGGTCAGAAACCTAGGTTTTGCCGGCGGCAACAACTTGGGTTTAAGGCGGGGAAAAGGCCGCTATTTACTGCTGCTTAATTCTGACACTTTGATTGCCACAGATACTTTGGTCAAGATGGTGGAGTTTATGGATCAACATCAAAATGTGGGTCTGTCCACTTGCCGGGTGGAGTTGCTAAACGGCCGGCCTGACCCGGCCTCACACCGGGGTTTTCCCACGCCCTGGGCGGCCCTGACTTATTTTTCGGGTCTGGAGCAGTTATGGCCCAAGAGCCGGCTTTTCGGCCAATATCACCAGGGTTGGAAACAGCTCCAGGCCGCTCACGAAATTGATTCGCCGGTCGGGGCCTTCTTTTTTTTAAGGCGAGAAGCTTTAAAACAGGCAGGCTTGCTGGACGAAAATTTCTTTATGTACGGCGAAGACATTGATTTGGCTTTCAGAATCAAAAAAACCGGCTGGAAAGTAATGTATACTCCGTTCACTAAAATTATTCACCTTAAAGGCGCTTCGGGCATCAACCGGCCGGACAAAGCTATCCGTCTGCAGACAACCAGGGCTTTTTTTGAGGCGATGCAGTTATTTTATAACAAGCACTATCGGAGGCGATATTTTTTCGCCCTGCGCTGGTTGGTGTTTTTAGGAATCAAAACCTTGAAACTAGTTAAAATACTTAAGATAAAAATATCATGAAAAAAATATTGCTCGATTGCCGTTTCTGGGGACCGTCGCACACCGGTTTGGGCCGTTATACTCAGGAGTTAGTCACGGCCATAATGGAGCAGCCACCCAAATTTAAGCTCCAGATTCTGGCCCCGAAGAAAGTTAAAGGCATCGACACCATCGTGACTAAGATTAAGCCCTACTCTTATGCCGAGCAGTATCAGCTGCCCCGGTTAATCAGAGAAATCAAGCCTGATTTAACTCATTTTTTGCATTTTAATTTACCCCTTTCCTTTAAGGGAAAATTTATGGTGACGATTCACGACTTGATTAAACATCACTCTACCGGCATGGCGACCACCACCCATTGGCCGTGGACTTACTATCTAAAGCGCCTGGGCTATCACTTGGTCATGAAACAGGCAGTGGCCCGGTCAGAGGCAGTTTTAGTCCCCAGCCGGTGGGTTAAGCAGGATATTCTTAAGCACTACCGGGTGGCGGAGAAAAAAATCATGATTACGCCGGAGGCAGCCGGCAGCAGCTATTTTAAAACCACGGCTGAAGGTTCTCAGCGGCCGTTGCCGGGTAATTATTTTATTTACGTCGGCAATGCTTACCCGCATAAGAACATTGTTCAATTAATTAAAGCCATGGAAATTATTGCCGTTGACAACCGTCAATTAAAGTTGATTATTGTTACCGGCAGGGACTGGTTTTATCAACACTTGCGGCGGCAGATTAACCGGCTAAAAGCCCAGGGCGTGGTCAAGCTCAAAGACTTTGCTTCTGACATTGAACTCCGGTCTTTATACCACCACTCAATTGCTTTTGTGACCGCTTCTTTTTTCGAAGGTTTTGGTTTGCCGGGGCTGGAAGCCATGGCCGCCCGGACCCTGGTGGTGGCCAGCCGGCGGTCAGCCCTGCCGGAAACCTATTCTGATATGGCTGAATATTTTGACCCGGAAAAGATCGAGGACTTGGTGGGAAAATTGCGCTTAGTTCTGCAACTGACGCCGGCCGAAAGGCAAAAGCGGCTGGATAAAGCTTACCGTTATTGCCGGCAATTTTCCTGGGAAAAAACTGCAAAATTAACCCTGAAAGCTTATGACCGTTGCCTTGGTTTATGACCGGGTTAATAAATTTGGCGGCGCCGAAAAGATTTTACTGGCGCTGCATCAGTTGTGGCCTAAAGCCCCGCTATTTACCGCCGTTTATGATCCTAAGGGGGCACCCTGGGCCAAAGTTTTCCCCGAGGTAATTCCCTCGTTCCTGCAGTCGTTCCCGTGGGCAAAAACCCACCATGAACTCTATCCTTGGTTGACACCGGTGGCGTTTGAGTCATTTGATTTTAAGGGTTATGACCTGGTGGTTTCGGTTACCAGCGCCGAAGCCAAGGCGATTATTACCAGGCCGGAGACTCATCACCTGTGTTATTGTTTAACGCCGACACGGTATTTATGGTCACACCGGCAGGAATATTTGCAGGAACCGGGTTTGGGGAGTTGGCTCAAGCCCTGGCAGCCGTATCTCCGGAATAATGATTTGGTTTACAGCCAGCGGCCGGATACTTATATTGCGATTTCGAAGACGGTACAGCAACGCATTAAGCGCTATTACCGGCGAGATTCGACGGTGATTTACCCGCCGGTGGACACGGCCAGATTTTCCCGGCCCCGGCCGCGGCCGCGGCAGCCAGATTACTTTCTGATCGTCTCCCGACTGGTGGCTTATAAACAGATTGACCTGGCGATTCAGGCTTTTAACCGCCTTAAACTGCCCTTGGTTATTATTGGCCAGGGCCGGGATCGGCCCCGGCTGGAGCGCCTGGCCGGGCCGACAATCAGCTTTACCGGTTGGGTGAGTGAGGTTAAGTTAATCGCTTACTTGCAAAACTGTCAGGCCCTGATCATGCCCCAGGAGGAAGATTTTGGCATCGCGGCGGTTGAGGTTCAGGCAGCCGGCCGGCCGGTGATAGCTTTTGGCCGGGGCGGAGCCACCGAAACAGTCATTAATCATCAAACCGGCTGGCTGTTTCCTAAAATGCAGGTTGACAGTTTAATCGCGGCTGTGAAACAATTCAAAGCACGGCCCTTTGAGACAAAAAAATTAATCTTACAGGCTAAAAAATTTGATACGAAAATATTTATGAAAGCATGGCAGACATACCAGTAAAAGTTTTAATCATGTGCGGCGGCAAGGGGACCAGGATGTGGCCGATCTCCAACTTATCTCATCCCAAGCAGTTTGAGTCGCTCCTGGGGAAAAAATCCATGTTTCGGCAAACAATCGACAGGGTGCTTAAAGGTTTTTCCCCGGAAGATTTATACATTGCTACCAGTATTAAATTTGGTCCCTTTTTAAAGGAACAGGCCGGTGAAGTTCCGACCAGTAATTTTATTTTAGAGCCGGCGATGCGGGATAACTTAGGCGCGGTCGGCTTGGCCGCCGCCATGATCAACCAACGCCACCCGGAAGCCGTCATGGTCATCCTTTGGGGGGCTGATCACATTGTCCAAAAAGAAGCGGAGTTTTTAAGGGCCATTAAGCAAGCGGCGCAACTGGCATATGAAAATCAGGTGATTGTCCACGTCGACACCCCGCCTTCATACCCCTCGGTCCATAACGGCTGGATTAAAATCGGCAAAGTGATTAAGACCGTTAATAACCACAAGATCTATGAGTTTATCCGCCAGGTGGAAAAGCCTAACGAAGAAACTGCCAAAAGATTTTTTAAAGATAAAGATTATTTGATCCACGTCGGTTACATGGCCACCCGGCCGCAGCTGCTTTTAAACCATTATAAAACCTATGCCCCCGATGCCTATGCGGTCTTAAGCAAAATTATCCCGACAATCGATAAGCCGGGCTTTAAAGCCACTTTAAACCGTGAGTACCCCAGGTTTGAAAAAGTTTCTGTCGACTACGGCTTGTTTGAAAAACTGCCCCCCAAAAGCCAGTGGGAACTGCCGGTGGACATGGGCTGGGTGGATGTCGGCACCTGGGAATTGCTGTATCAGGGTTTACCCAAAGATAAGCAGGGCAACGTGGTTTTTGGCCAAGTAAAATTACTCGACACCAAGAATTCACTGATCATTTGTAAAGACGAAGGCGTTATCGGCGCCGTTGGATTAGAGTCTATGATTGTGGTAGACACTGAGGAGGGGTTGTTAGTTTGCCCCCTAAACCAAGCTCCAAAAGTTAAACAGCTGTACGCCTCCCTATACGAACCAAAGAGCTGATGTACCGATATCTTAAACGCACCATCGATATTGTTTTATCGTTATTTTTAGCGCTGCTATTTTTTCCCATTTGGATAATTATCCCTTTGATTATTTGGCTGGATTCGGGTTGGCCGGTGATTTATTCCCACCGGCGTGTAGGCCAAAACGGCCGGAACTTCCGCCTGTATAAGTTTCGGACCATGATTAAAGACGCTGACCGGGTGTTATACCAAAAAGATAAACGCCTGCTCAAAAAATTTAAGGCCGGCGACTGGAAGTTGGCCGCCGATCCGCGGATTACTAAGCTCGGCCGGTTTTTAAGAAACTTAACCATCGATGAATTTCCCCAGATTTATAATGTGGTTTACGGCGATATGAGCTTGGTCGGCCCCCGGGCCTACATTCCCAGAGAGTTGGTCGATCAGACTAAAAAATATCCCCGGACTAAACCCTGGATGCCAACCATCTTAACCGTTAAGCCGGGAATTACCGGACCGTGGCAAACATCAGGCAGAAACGTGATTCCGTTTGACAAGCGGGCGGGTATGGATCTTAATTATGCTAAACATTATAATTTCTGGTGGGACCTATTGATTATTCTTAAAACGCCGCAGGCGATGCTGTCCAAATGGTAAAACGCAAACTCTTAATCGGTGTATTAGTGGTAGTCGGCATTTACGTTTTTAGCCTCATCTATATAGTCGTGATGGCTTTAACCCTTAAGCCGGCCCTAGCTAAAACTTCTCAGGCGGTCAAGGCTGTCACTGTCAATTTGCAGGAGAAAGATCTGGGTGCGGCCCAAACCAATCTGGCTCAGGCAGAGACGGAACTGCAGACAATCAGCCGGCGCTACAATTTAATCGCTTGGTTAAAGTTTATACCGGGATTGGGAATCTATGTGAGTGACGGCCGCCACGGCTTGAATGC
>JAUYJQ010000030.1 GCA_030699295.1 Candidatus Beckwithbacteria bacterium | reverse complement strand
GCCTGTTTGATCAGGCTGGTTTTCAGATCAGCCAGCTGAGATGTGTCAACCGTTTGTAGAAGAGGCAGGATTCGGTTCAGGTAGTGATAAGCGGCAATGGTTTGGTAGACCGAAGTGGCAATCAGCGATAGGGCTAAAAAGCGCTGGGCTGATTTTCTGATAATAAAATCCGGTCCTATGTTAAACATAAAGTGCCAGGGAGAGGGGTTGAACCTCCACGAGCCAATGGCCCACACGGTCCTAAGCCGTGCCTGTCTGCCGATTCCAGCACCCTGGCTTATCTGCCTATTTTAGCAGAGGTGCGGTGGGCTTGCCATTCGAACTCATCGTTTAAGGGTTGTAGCTTGATGGTTTTTTTGTATTTTATTTCTAAGGCTGTCCTGATTAAGTAGTCAGCCAAGTGAGGATTTTTGGGCAAAAGCGAGCCATGAAGATAACAGCCAAGGGCATGGTTATAAATGGCGCCTTCGGTTTGATCATGGCCGTTATTGCCAAAGCCATGAATTACTTGTCCCAACGCCTGGTTTTTGTCTTTAAGCCAAGTATTGCCGGAATGGTTTTCAAAACCGACTAACTCTCCCCAGCGGCTTTGGACCAGAATATTGCCGATTTTTCTTTTCTTTGAAGCAATGGTATAGGCCTTAAATAAACCGATACCGCTTAGTTTTGGTCCGCTAAAAGGCTGAAAATATTCGCCGAACAGCTGGTAACTGCCGCAAATAGTTAGCATTGGTATATCGGCATCAGCGGCTTGATGAATGACTTTGGCTTTGGTTTTAAGATCCCGGCTGACGACTATTTGCTGCCGGTCCTGGCCGCCGCCGGCAAACAACAGGTCGAAACTGCCCGGCGTCAGTCGATCATTGACAGAAACGGCTTTGACTTTTAGATTGATTTTTCTCTGCCTACAGCGATAGGCCAGGGCAGCGATGTTGCCCCGATCTCCGTAGATATTCATTAAGTCCGGGTAGAGATGAACCAGGGTTAGTTCCATGGATCCTTGTTTAAATGGCGGCGTAGTTCCAACATGGCGGTGTAGGTCGGTAAGATATATTTAATTGTTCCGGGTAGTGATTGTAATTTCTTAAACGCCTGTTTGATCTTTGGTTCAACCATAATTAGTTCTGGCTTTAAGCCGGCGTATTTAAGCCTTAATGCCAAATCGTTAGCCCGTCGGCCGCTGGCGACAACCGGGGTGCGGCGTTTTGCCAGGCCGGGTAAAGGGGCATCCCAGATCCAGGAAACGTCGGTGCCGTCGGCGATCTGGTCGTTTAAAATCAACAGCAGTGGTTGGTTTAAATGTTTTCGATCATAAATCATCTGCCAGACTGCTTTCAAGCTGGCCGGGTTTTTTACTAAATTAATTTGGTAAACAGCCTGATTAAGTTCAAACACCTCTCCCCTGCCAAAGGCCGGGGGTGTAGATAGGGCAGCCTGCCGGACTAATCGGGAATCTATCTTAAGTTTTCGGCAAACTGCCTCGACCGCCCAGAGGTTATCCAGGTTAAACTTGGCCTTTAGTTCTTGAGGGTATTTTAAACCCAAGCCTGGTTGAGCGGAGCCAAAATAGCTTAAGTTTTTATGACGGAGAGTTTTTAAACGATGGTCAGCGGCGTTAACCAAAACAGTACTGCTTTGGGGCAGCCGGTCCAGGGCTTTTTGCCACAAACTTAGCAGGGTGTCGACTTCGCCGTAACGGTCAAGTTGGTCTCGGGAAAGATTGGTGATGACTACCAGTTTGGGCTTTAAAGCTTTGATGGCTGCCGGCAGGGTGGCTTCGTCGACTTCCCAAACCGCAAATTGATGTCGTAATTTACCGGTTAAGTTACTTTGATTAATTAAAGTGGTGGCAATCCCCCGGAGTAAATTTGAACCACTGTAATTATGGCAGTAATCGATCTTGGCTAGATGTAAGACTGCTCCTAATAGTCTGGCGGTAGTAGTTTTACCATTGGTTCCGGTGATAATCACTGAATCTAATTTGTTCTTTTTGATAATTTGATTAATTAAAGTATGATCAAGAGTTAGACCAATTAAACCGGGCAAAGCCGTCCCACCGAATAAGGCGGCCAATCGAGCGATAGTTAGACTTATAATGAAGGAACTTGACATATTATAAGTTAAATGGTATTATAGGCCTTAGATCCGTCGGTAAAGCCTCACCGCAATACTGATGGATTTTTTTTGGATTATTTCATCTCATCAATAAACTGTTGAACGCCTCTGGCCCAGGAACCATCCGAGAGAGGGGTATAAATTCCCATAATTGCTTCCGGGGTGGTCAAGCCTTCGCCGAAATATTTTTCCGAAAGGCCTTTAGTAACGGCTTTAATTGCATCTTCGTAAGAAGTAAATCTTAATGTCCCCCGGCTGTGGATTCCCCAGCCCCAGCAGTTAAAAGAATCGTCAGGAATCTTTTTGCACAGATTGGATTCTTGTTGGGCGATAGCCACCAGTAAGCGCGGGTCTATCCGGTAGGATCGGGCCGTGTTGACCAGGGCATCGGCGTGGGGCAGGAGCGGCGAGTTATGTCTTTTAAGATAGCTCTTGATAATTTCGGGAACAGCGTCTTCGCTTTTAACATTATAAGAGAAGGCTCCCAGTACCTGGGGATTAACGGCGTGACTGCCGACTGTTTCAGAAATCAGGCTGCCGGCCTGGGGGCGAAAAGACCCTATCTTTAACTGATTGAGGCGAAAATAACTTATTAGAGTGATTAGCAGCACCAGATTAGCCGTTAGCCACCACGTTAATACCAGGCTCAACCTTTTCATCAGTTTATGTTAAACTAACTGGGGATTTCGGGCAAGTGGCGGAACTGGCAGAC
>JAUYJQ010000018.1 GCA_030699295.1 Candidatus Beckwithbacteria bacterium | reverse complement strand
GGAGCGACTGGTTTAATTTTTACTTTTGGGGCGGCCGGGGCCGGCCCGCCAGCCATAATATTACTAAAACGACTTAAAAATGACATAGTTCCTCTTTCTCAAGAAAATGGCGACAGCAAACAACCCGGAATTACTCTCGGGATGAAGCCAACGAAGATAGGATTAATTTAGCTTGATTTGATAACATTTTTATCTTCTGATCACCATTTATCGATATAACTATATTACTCTTTTTACTCAGCCGCGTCAACCGGAAGAGTGAAATCCTTATCTGTCTTGAGTATTCCACTCCGGGAGTGGAAATTGATTAATTATATCAGCTGGAACACAATGTCTGACGAAAAACCGCGGGCTAACAAATATCTTTGGGCGTGGGGTTTGTCCAGGTTTTTTTTGACCAGTAATTTTTTGGCAAGGCGGGTTTCTTCTTCCCTGGTCAACATTACCGAGGCGATGATCTCCCGATCAATCCCTTTGGCTAATAATTCGGCGGTTAACGCCCGATTGCCCTTGGGCCTAAAAGTCAACCGCTGGTCGACCCACCACCGGGCAAATTTCTGATCGTCCAATAAATCCAGTTCGATCAATTGGGGAATCGCGGCGGCCAAACCCCGCTGTTTTATTTCGGCCACGCTTCTGGGGCGGTAGCTTAATAAATTAATGGCTTTACTGAGCAGGCTTCTTGGGTCGGCCACGGTGCCTACTTTCACGGCTTTCCTGATCTCCAGTTTTAATTTTGTTTAAAACTTCGGCTTCGATCTGCTTGGCCAGCTTCTGGTTTTCATCCAAAGACTCCCGGACGGCTTCTTTGCCCTGACCAATGACTTCGCCTTTAAACCTAAAGAAGCTGCCGGATTTTTCGATGACTCCATGGAGGACGGCCAAATCGATCAGATCACCCAGACGGGAAATGCCGCCGACGTTTAAAATATCCAGCTCGGCCACCCGAAACGGCGCGGCCACTTTGTTTTTGACCACTTTGATCCGATGGCGGGAGCCGACGATTTTATCGCCATCCTGGATGTTGCCGATCTTCCGGCAATCCAATCTAATTGACGCGTAAAACTTTAAGGCTTTGCCGCCCGTAGTCGTTTCCGGATTGCCAAACATCACGCCGATCTTCATTCGCAATTGATTGGTGAAAATTATTACCGCTTTGGATTTGGCAATGGCACTGGTGAGTTTGCGCATCGCCTGGCTCATCAACCTGGCCTGAAGGCCCATCATCGAATCGCCCATTTCGCCTTCGATTTCCGCTTTGGGGACCAAGGCGGCGACTGAATCGACACAAATAACATCGATGGCGCCGGAGCGAATCAGGGTCTCGGCAATTTCTAAGGCCTGCTCGCCGGTATCCGGCTGAGAGATTAACAAATCATCGAGTTTGACGCCGATGGTCTCGGCCCGCTGGGGGTCAAGGGCATGTTCGGCATCAATAAAGGCGGCGGTACCGCCGGCTTTTTGGGCCTCGGCGATAACGTGCAGACAAAGGGTGGTTTTACCGGAAGCTTCCGGGCCGTAGATTTCGGTGATCCGGCCGCGGGGTAAGCCGCCGATACCCAAAGCAATGTCCAAAGCCAATGAACCGGTGGGAATGCTGGCCACTTCCAAATGAGTCCGGTCACCCAATTTCATGATTGCCCCGGCACCATACTCTTTTTGGATCTGCTCCATCGCCACTTTAATTGCCTGAAGTTTCGGATTAACCGCCATAACTGTCTCTAGTTTAGCAAAAACTGTGATAAAATCAAATTACGGGGTGTAGCGCAGTTGGCTAGCGCGTTCGCATGGGGTGCGAAAGGCCGGTGGTTCGAGTCCACTCACCCCGACATTAGATTGATATAACAAGCTAAGAAAGGAGGTGAAGAAAAATGATGGGTTATAATATGATGGGCAGTTGGGGTAGCGGAATGATGTTTTTTGGCTGGATCTTTTATACGCTTTTACTGGTACTGATGATGCTGGCTATTGCTGCTTTATGGAAGTACGTGAATAAAAAAAAGTAATTATTTGCAGGTGGCGGCTTTGGCAAAACCGGCGGCCTGGGCTTCTGGTTCGCTGCAAAACCAATCCTCACCAATATCTTTTTCGACGATCGTAAACTGATACTGGGCACAATTGGGCAGGTAATATTTTCTGACTTTGGTGGACTTATCTATATTAGCCTTGATATTACATTGAGGCTTATCCGGATTTTCCTTTTGGTAACACTGAGGGCCAAAAATTCCCAGCCTGGCTTTTTTGGCCGTATCGGCAGTTGATTGTATATCTTTAGTTTGAGAGGTTTGATCACTATGGTACCTGGCCCAGCCAGATTCGAGCATGGTTTGATTAATTAAATTACTGCCGACATAAACCAAAGCCATCGGCCGACCCCGCTGGTCGAGGATTTTTTCGTCAATCCTAATGCTTTTACCGTCAACCAATTCTGTCAGTAATTGCTTGGCCTCTTCCCCGCCGCAAAACTCCAACTCCGGCGCATCAAGGTGGCGCAAACGCAAGCGGACTTTGCCGTCTAAAACCAAGGTGTCGCCGTCGATGACGCCGATAACTTTAATATCATCGCGCGTGGCGGTACGGGGAAACAAAAATATGTAAGGGATTAAAAGCAAGACTACCAGCCAAGTCGGTAACTTAAGTACCTTGGGAATCATTTCAATTCAAACACCACGGTCACGGTTTTACTCGTTTGGGAACTGCCCGGTTCTACCGGTGTCGGGGTGAGGGCCATATCTGCTTCCATCGCCCGGTAAAGCGGTCCCGGCTGACTGGAAAAACCTTCGCTGACCGTCAATGCCTTACCTAGTTTGCGGCCGGAAGCCGCGGCCACCTGCTCGGCCTTTTTCCGGGCGTCTTCGACTGCCTGGGTCAGTAACTCGGCGTCATTATCGCTTGATTCGTCTAGACTAAAACCCGGGCCGGAAACTTGGGCCAAGGAAAATCCCTGGAGCAAATCTGCCAAAGCCTGAGTCTGATCAACCTCTCTTAAAATTATCGCCAGGCTGTTACTCGCCTGCCACTGCTTCTCACCCGATCGAGGACGGGGCGGATAAATCATAATCTCCGTTTCCGCAACTTCAATTTCGTGAACCGAAATATTTTGGGTTTTAATATCTTTATCAGCTACGCCGAGACCTTTGACAGCCTTAATAATTTTGTCCATCTCCTGATTGACCGCTTCAACCGCCGCCTGCTTATCTTTATCCGCCTGAGTGACGCTGACATTAAAATTAGCAATTTGGTTTGCTACCTGTTGCTTAGCCTGACCGGTGACAGTAATCATCGCCCGGGGCTGACTCCAGGGGGTTAACCAAGAAGCGCCTAAACCGATTAGTAAAAAAGCCACCGCCAGAATAAATTTGGTCATAAGTTAATTATAGCAAAAATAGCCGCCCAACAACTGGTATTCTTTGAGGCTCAGTTCCGGGTCAATAAAAGCCGAGGCGGAACCGCCGTCTAAGTTGATAGCCGAGACAATGTTTGGGTTAATAGCTAAAACAACCTCAGGCAAATCCGTCAGCAGCGGACCGGCGTAATCTGACTGGGGAGACAAAATTACCATAAATATCAACTGGTCGTCACTGTTTATGGCGGCAACTATCCGGCGCCGGAGCTGATCGTCTTTAAGCTTAAGTTTTAGCGGCTGACCCTGATGCACCAACACCGGCCCTGACTGGACACCATAATCTGCTGCTGGCGCCGGACTGAAATCAATGGCTGCCCGTCCGGCCACAATTGATAAAAATCCGTCAAATAAACGGCTCTCCCGGCGGCGGGATAACTCCCGACCGTTTACCTGAAACCAACCCAAGTGCTGATTTTGTTCATCATAAAAACCGGCATTAACCAAGAAACTACAACTATTAATTTTGATCAGTTCGGCAGAACCCAACTTTTGCTCCAGGTTGGAAAACAGTTGCAGCCGCTTAAGGTCATTAATAGCAAAAGCAGCAAAGCGGTATTGGCCGAAAGACTGCAGCGGTGGTGAGTGGCTGGGCAGTGGCGCCGGGGCCGGAACCGGACGAAACCACCACGCCCCTAAACCAATTAGCAATATAATGCTAAAATATAACTTAGACATGGTTAAAGATAAGTATAACGCTTTGTGGGTGTCCCATTCCTCTATTTCTGACTGGCTCAATTGTCCCCGGGCATATTTTTTAAAAAACGTTTACAAAGATCCAAAAACCGGCCATAAAATAAACCTGATGAGCCCGCCGCTCAATTTGGGCCAAGCCGTCCACGAAGTCCTGGAAGACTTATCCCGCCTGCCGCTTGAACGCCGCTTTCAAGGATCTTTACTGGAACAGTTTAATAAAATTTGGCATCCCTGGTTTGATCCGGCCACCGAATTAAAATATAAAGAGCGGGGCCGGGAGATGTTAAAAAAGGTCGAGGCCCACCCCGGCCCCTTAAAAAACCTGGCTGTTAAAATCAAGATGGACCTGCCTTATTATTGGCTGTCGGAAAGCGACAATATAATTTTGTGCGGCCGGATCGACTGGCTGGAATACCTGCCCAAACAAAATGCCGTCCACATCATTGACTTTAAAACCGGCAAAGGCGAAGAAAGCCAAAACTCATTACAACTAAAAATATATTATCTACTGGTGGGCCAAACCCAAGAGAGGCCGGTGACAAAACTCTCATACTGGTATCTTGACCGCAATGATGCCCCCAAAAGCCAAAGCCTGCCCGAGGCAAAAACAGCCGAGCTAGAACTGCTAAAAATAGCCAAAGAAATCAAGCTCGCCAGAAAATTGGAACGGTTTAAATGCCCCCACGGCGGCTGCCGCTACTGCCAGCCTTATGAAGATATTTTGGCCGGTAAAAGTAAAAAGGTGGGTACAGACAGCCGGGGCAATGATGTCTACATTAACAGTTTTGAGGCAAACGCCAACTCCAGCGAAATATTATGATCGCTCAAGACTTACTCAAAACCGACGGCATTTTGACGGCTAACCCTGATGACAGCTTGGCCTCGGCCCTGGCCCAGATTCACTCCAGCCATGACGCCGTCTTTGTCAAAGACCGTGACAAACTCTTGGGCGTCGTCTCGCCTTATCACGTGCTTTACCGGACTTCTTACCCAGCGGCGACTAAAGTCAAAAACTGCTTGTTTTCGCCGCCGCGACTGAAACCGGAAACAAAAGTCGAAACCATCGCCCGCTTGATGCTCGAATCCAAAGTTTATTTTTTACCGATTGTCACTAGCACCGGTAAATGGCTCGGTATCGTATCTTACCGCAGGCTGTTAAGGCGTAAGTCCAAGCTAACCTTTAAGCTTAAAACCAAAGCCTTGGTGACGATCAAAGAGACGGCCAGCATCGGCCAGGCCCGCAGTTTAATGAAATTGTCCGGTGTTTCCCGCCTGGTGGTAATTAGCGACAGCGGTCGCTTGACCGGCATTTTGACCCGCTATGATTTGGGTGAAGCTTTAGGCCGACCGCAAACTTCGCCTAATAATTTGGGGCGCGTCGGTGAAAAAACTAAGGCTGCCAAAGCCCCGGTCAAGCGGTTTATTAAACGCGACGTCATGGCTATTAAGGCCGACGAACCGGTAGACGCCGCTATTACCATGATGCTGGATCGAAAGGTCGGTAGTTTGGTGATTGTCAATAACCACTGGCAACCAGTGGGTATAATCTCGGTCCGCGACTGCCTGGCGGCTATAGCCAAACCCTCGACTCACCAACCATCTGTAACCTGGAAACTGCCCCAGGGCTTTCCTTACGCCGACCGGTTTATCGATTTGGTTAATCGTTCCCGGCTCAAATGGCAGGAGCGCTGGCCGCTACTCAAATTTGACCTAAAACTAAACACCCACAAAAGCGCCGCTAACAAAGTTTCCGGTTATAAAGTGCTCTTGCAAGCCAAGCGGACTAATCAAAAACAAGTGACTGCCAAAGGCTCCGGCCGCGACTGGAAAGTGGCTTTACAAAAAGGTTTAGCCCGCCTCACCCGCCAACTCAAGAAACAATAACTACCTCTATCACACACCGGGTGTGTGATACCTAGCGCTTCGGGGATTGCCCCACAAAATTTCTTGAGCGCTCACACGGTCATTAGCCGGTATCGCTTTCAGGAAATTAGCGGGGCGCTGTTTATTATTATCTTTTTGGACTTTGCTTTTGGCGCCGGGACTTACCGCCGGTACCCACCATACGCCGCTGGCGCTTCCGGGGATCTCGCCGCAAAAACCCAGCTGCTTTAAGACGGGGCTTATATTTTTCACTGTTTAATTTAACAATGGCCCTGGCTATGGCATGGATGACTGCCAGCAGCTGGCTGGTTGGCCCCGAGCCAACCACTCTGACTGTAACGGTATATTTGCCTTCGAGCTCGCAGAGGCGCAAAGGTTCCTGAAGGAGTTTTTGATTAATCAAACCGGGAAAATAGGTGGCCGCCGGGACGTTGTTGACCACAATTGGCTCTTTACCCTTGAGCAGACGGACCCGGGCTACCGCCCGTTTTCTGCGGCCAATGGCCGGAGTGTAATTAATTTTTGCCATAAGGATGCTCACTTCCGGTAAAAACTTTTAATCTTTTTAATCTATCTGCCCGCAGCTTGTTTTTGGGCAGCATTTTCGAGACGGCGTGAATAATCAGCTGGCGCGAATCTTTGGCTCTTTGTTCATGAACGGATATTTGCTTAAAACCACCCGGGTAGTTTGAGTGGCTGTAGTAGAATTTGTTTAATTCTTTTTTGCCGGTTAACTTAACTTCATCGCTGTTTGTTACCACCACGTAATCGCCGCCGTCTAAGTTGGGGGCGTAGTCAACCTTACCCTTACCGATCAGCAGCTGGGCAATTTTGGTGCAAACCCGGCCCAAAATCTGGTCTTTGACGTCGATAGTGTGCCACTTTCTGGTAATCATTTAGTTTTCTTCTCCGCTTTCTGGTCTACCCACTCCATCTGCGCCAACAGGCTATTATCTCCCCGTCTTTGGCCCAAACGGCGAATCCGGGTAAAACCGCTGGTCCGCTTGGCTGTCCGCGGGGCTAACTCTTTAAACAACTTATCGACCGCTGCTCTATCGACTAAAACCGCCAGCACCCGGCGGCGGCCGGCTAAGGTATTAGCCTTGGCCTGAGTCATCAGCTTATCAACAATCGGCCGAATCGTTTTAGCTTTAGCCACAGTGGTCTTGATCCGCTCATTTAAAATCAAGGAGCGAATCAGGTTCTTGAATAAGGACCGGCGTTCGTGGGTATTGCGGCCCAGTTTACGGCCGGCTAATTGGTGCCTCACTTAATCTCCACTCCTTTGCTCTTTAGTTTTTTGATAATAATTTCCACTGACTTGCCGCCCAGGTTTTTCACCTTGGCAAAATCCGGGTGGGTGGCACCGGCTAAATCGGCCACCGTGGCATAACCGCCTTTACGAAGAGCGTTGGCTATCCGCGTCGGCAGATCGAGCTCTTCGACTGACAACTTAAGCAAGTCGTTATCATCGAGCAGGATCGGCTCAGCTTTAGGCTCGGGGGCCGCCACCGGGTTAATAATCTGGTCAAACGAGCGGATCAAAATCTCGGCCGCTTGATTTAAAGCCTCACTCGGCTTGATGACCCCGTTGGTGAAGATTTCCAAAACCAACTTGTCTAAATCAGCCCGCCGACCCAGGCGAACCGTCTCTACATGGAAGTTGACCCGGACAACCGGCGAAAAAGCCGCATCTAAAATTATCTCACCCAAGTGTTTGGGGGTGCGGTTTTGGGCCGGCAAGTAGCCATAGCCGGATTGAATTTCCAGCTTGACACTAAGCTTGGTCTTTTTGTCTGCCAGGTTAGCCAACAAAAGATCTTTGTTAACCACAGTCACTTTGGCCGGGGCCTCGATATCACTAGCCTTAACTTTCCCCGCTCCGCTTGACTGCAGCTTGGCGGTCACCGGCTCTTCACCGGAATATTTTAAGCGCACCTGTTTTAAATTGAGCAGCAGCTCAACCACGTCTTCTTTAACACCGGCCAGAGTGGTGAACTGATGGGTGGCTCCCTCAATGGTGGCGCTGGTAATGGCCGCACCGGGAAGAGAGGACAGCAGAACCCGCCTTAAGGCGTTACCCAAGGTCTGGCCATAACCCGGCTCTATGGGTGATAACTCAAAGCGGCCGAAATCCTTGGTTTCGGCTTGGGCAGTGGTTTTAAAATTGATGGCTAACATAAGCCTCCTATCTTGAGTAATACTCAACAATTAATTGTTCTTGGATGTTTAAATTAAGTTCTTTCCTCTCGGGTAAACGCTCGAGCTTAACCAAGGCGGCTTTGCGCTTAAGCCATTTGGGCGGCTGGTTGTCTTTGGCCGCCAACAGGGCCGCTACCTGAGGGATTTTATAGGCTTTGGCTGATAAACCGATCACCTGGCCGATTTTAACCCGGTAAGAAGGAATGTCAATTTTAGCGGTATCGACAGTGACGTGACCGTGGTTGACTAGTTGCCGGGCGCTAGCCAAAGTGGCCGCAAAACCGGAACGATAAACAACCGCGTCTAAGCGAGATTCGAGCAGCTGCAGCAGCTTCTCACCGGTGGCCGCTTGGGTTTTACGGGCCAGCTGGTAAAGAGTCCTAAACTGTTTTTCCGATAAATCATACATTGACCTTAATTTTTGTTTTTCCTCAAGCTGTTGGCCGTAGTCGGACAGCCGGCGGCGCATTTTTTTGCCGTGGGCCCCGGGCGGATAGGGTTTTTTGGATAAAAGCCGATCGAACTTGGGATTGCCGAAAATATTTTCTTTAAATTTGCGGACGAGCTTGCCCCTGGCCCTGGTAGTACGCATAAATTATTTACCCTTTCTCCGTTTTGGCTGCCGGGGGCCGTTATGGGCCATCGGGCTGATATCAGCCAAAGAGGTCACTTTGAGGCCCTGGGCGCGAACCACCCCCAGGACCGCGTCGCGGCCGGAGCCCGGACCCTTAATAAACACCTGGACCGAGGTCAAACCGGCCTCTTTGGCCTTTTTAACCGCCGCTTCGATGGCCGAAGTGGCCGCATAGGGCGTGGATTTGCGGGCACCCTTAAAGCCGGCTAAACCGGTTGAGCCCCAAAACATCACCTGGCCGTTTTGGTCGGTAATTGACACTAAAGTGTTATTGAAAGTGGCGGTGACATAGATCCGACCGCTGCTCATGGTTTTTTTTGCTTCGGCCTTGGCCATATTACTTCTTCTCCTCGGCTTTCTTGGCCTCTTCGACTTTGACGGCCTCTTCTTTCTTTAAAGCCCCGACGGTCATCCGCTTACCCCGTTTGGTGCGGGCATTGTGGCGGGTGCGCTGGCCCCGGGCCGGTAGTCGATGAGTGTGACGCGAACCCCGGTAAGTACCGATCTGCCTTAAGCGCTTGATGCTTTCGGTGACCATTTTTTTAAGCGAGCCTTCGATGGGAACCGTCTCAACCGCTTTTTGCAGACGGACGATCTCGTCGCCGTTTAAATCTTTGGCCCGTTTATTAGCATCGACATTAGCCAATTTTAAAATCTGAGTCACATTGCTCCGGCCGATACCGAAAATAGAGGTAAGGGCAATTTCGGTGCGTTTGTTTTGGGGGACGTCAACCCCGGATATTCTCGGCATAATATTTTATCCCTGCCTCTGTTTATGACGGGGATTGGTACAAATCACGTAAACCCGGCCTTTACGGCGGACAATTTTACATTTCTGGCAGCGTTTTTTAACTGAGGCTTGAACCTTCATAAATTTATTTATTCCGGTAAACAATCCGGCCTTTGCCCAGATCGTAGGGCGACTGTTCTAACTTGACCCTATCCCCGGGCATTACCTTGATTCGGTAAAGCCGCATTTTCCCAGCCAAATGACACAAAATCTCCTGATCCTGATTGTCAATTTTGACGCGGAAAGTGGCGTTTCTAAGGGCTTGGGTAACAGTGCCTTCGACCTCTTGCTTGGCCTGATTGTCAACTGGTTGCATTAACTTTCTTAATTATAACAAAAACTACCTCTGGTGTCATTTTTTCCAAGAGGTAGGTCCTTTAGCTTGTTAACGAGGCCTAAGTGTAACACGAGTTTACTTCTCCGTCCAGGGGGAATTATCCTTGGGTATGGCTTGAAATAGTAGGGTTATTTTCAGGACAATACACTTTGTGAATTTCCCAAAGTTCGAACGTGGCGTCAAGGGTTGCGCTCATTGAATTTTTTGTCTGAGGTTGATGCAGAAGCGCGCTAAACGAGTCAAAGAAAACACCAAACCGCACACAGCTTTCTGGCTTTTCTTTCATTCTTTCAATTGTCGAGCTGATCGCCTCGGCCAATTCTGGGCTTATTTTTTGTAATAAATTAGGTTGTTTTGAATTTTCTGTCATATTCAGCCGGATATTACTCTCTCTCTCTCTCTGGAAAAGTCAATGGGGAAAAGTTATGGGACCTACAAGGAGAGTCCTCGTAGGGCAACAAGAAGCGAGTCGAGTTGGAGATGAAGCTGATCAAGATTATCGTTGTTGTCGATCAAAAAATCGGCAATGGCGATCGGGCCGGCTTTATGGACCTTTTCAATTTCGGCAATATCCCTGGCTTTCGCCTGCTCTGGCGTCAAGCGCCGCACTTCCCGCTTGGCCAAGCGCTGATAGCGCAACTCCGGCCGGGCGTAAATGACAACCAGCTTTAGACCGGGAAATTTGGGCTGTAAATACAAATATTCCTCCCATGAGTAAAGCCCGTCGAGAATAATACTTTCCACCTTAGAGGTGGAAAGTAGTTGCCTGATGCGCGGCTCAATCTTGATGGCATAAGCAGCCATGCCCAGTTCTTTTCTTAAGTTCTCCCGATACACCCGCTCGTTGGCTTCATTTAGGGTCTGGCCCTGAAGGGTTACCCCGCGGTCGGTTTCGTCGCCAAATCGCAACACCGGATAACCTTTTTGAGCTAAGTAACTACTGGCCTCGGACTTACCCGCCCCGGCCATGCCGACAATTGCCAGGATTACTGCATTGCCTTGAGAATATCCTGGTGAATCTGCTCGATGGTCTGCTCGCCGTTGATGCGTTTTAATAGGCCCTCCTCCTGATAAAACTTTAAGACGTCGGCTTCCTGCTCCTGGTAAAGCTTTAAGCGGGAACGAACCTTTTCCTCGCTGTCGTGCATGCTGCCATCAGGATTGGTCCGACCCCGGGCCAGTAAACGCTTGATCGACTCGGGTTCAGATACTTCCAGATAAAAAACAAAGTTGACTTTTTTTGCGTACTTATCGAGTTTTTCAGTCAAAAACAGCGCCTGGGTGTGATTCCTGGGAAAACCATCAATAACAAAACCTTCGGCCACATCCGGCTCTTTGAGGCGGACCTTCCATAAAACAAACATCTCCGAGTCGGCCACATAATGCCCCAGCTGTAAAGCTTCCCGGCAGATATCTCCCATCATGCCTTTATCTTTTTGGGCGTAGTCTCTGACCAGATCGCCGGAGCCTAAATAAGGCAGTTTTAACTTCTCTGCCAATAACTTAGCCTGGGTGGATTTACCCGAGCCTTCAGCGCCGTAAAAGATAATAAACATATTAGAGGAAAGAGTCGTAATTTCTCATGATCAGCTGTGATTCTAAATTCTTGGAAATTTCCAAAACCACTGATACTACGATTAAAATCCCGGTGCCGCCGAGAGTCAAGGTGGAAATGCCGGTTGCCCCCTGAACCAAAGAGGGTAGAACCGCTACCGCTCCCAAAAACAGGCCGCCGGCCAGGGTAATCCGATTTAAGACAAACGACAGGTAGTCGGCAGTCGCCCGCCCCGGGCGGATACCGGGAATAAAGCCGCCGTATTTTTTGATCTCGTCGCTGATTTTATCCGGGTTGAAAGTGACCGCGGTATAAAAATAAGTAAAGCCAAACACCAGGAAAAAATAGATAACATGATAAGACCAGCGGTTCGGGTCAAAAGTGGTAGTTAAGAAACTGGCCACTGCCGCTATCTGGGGCTGATTGAGCTGTAATAAATACCCGCCGACAATCGAGGGCATAACCACTAAGGATACGGCAAAGATAATCGGAATAACGCCGGCCTGGTTGACCCGCAAAGGCAAATGGGTCGATTGGCCGCCGGTGGCTGAAGTTGGGCGCCGGGCATAACGGACGGTAATCTGACGGGTAGCTTCGTTAACATAAACAATACCAACGATGACCGCTAAAGCCAAAGCGATAAATATAACCAGGTTAAACATTGACAGCGTCTGGCTGATGGCTCCGGTTTGAAGCAAAGATATCGGCAGGCGGCCGACAATGCCGGCAAAAATCAACACCGAGATGCCGTTGCCGACGCCAAACTCGGTTAGCAGTTCGCCAAGCCACACCAGCAGCATCGTCCCGGCAATCATGGTGAAGACCACGTTAACGACTGACAAAGGCTGAGCAAAACTGATGATCTGCTGGTTTTTAAGGAGTGCCACCATACCCACCGCCTGGACCGCTGATAAAGGCACTGTAAGTAGTCGGGTATACTGGTTAATTTTCTCCCGGCCAAACTCGCCCTCTTTGGATAAAGCTTCCAGTTTGGGGAAAATCATAGTTAACAGCTGGAGCACAATCGAAGCGTTGATGTAGGGCGCCAACCCCAAAGCCAGAATCGAAAAATTGGCTAAAGTGCCGCCGGAGAAAATGTCGAGCAAGCCCAAGATTTGGTTGCCGGAAAAAAGCTGGGCTAGCGCCTGGCGGTCAATGCCCGGAACCGGAATCACTGCTAACAAACGGAATATGGCTAAAATTGCCAGGGTGATTAAAAACTTGCGCCGCAGGTCCCTGGCCTTCCAGACGTTTGTAATGACAGTTAAAATATTGGGCATTTATTTGGCGACTACTTTTCCCCCGGCTTTCTCAATTTTCTTGGCCGCACTCTTGGAAGTCTCTAAGGCCACGGTTAACGGGTGAGTTAGTTCGCCGTCGCCCAAAATCTTGACCGGCAGGCGGGCCGCAGCCGCTTCTAACAGGCCGTGCTTAATTAAGGCGTCAACGTCAACTAGCGTTCCTTTGGGTAAAAGATTTAAGTGTTTTAAGTTTAAAATTATCGGTTTGCCGCTGACCGACTTAAACCTCATTTTTCCCCGCAGCATCGGCAGGCGGCGGATCAAGCTTTTCCTCATTTTTGAACCTTCAAAATAAAGAGGCAGTTTACCCCGGGTCTTTTGGCCTTTTTGGCCCCGGCCGGCAGTGTGACCGCCTTTACCCGAGCCGTAACCCCGGCCCAAGCGTTTTTTTGAAGACTTAGTGGTTTTAGGTAGTTTTTCGAGTGTCATGTTTGACTCCTTCTGGGGCCGGTTTTAATAACTTAAGGGCTTTAATGGTGGCATACACGTTGGTGGCTTGGTTTCTGGTGCCCAGCACCTTGCTGGAAATGTCTTTGATACCGGCGGCTTCAACCACCGCCCGGACGGCTCCGCCGGCAATCACGCCCGAGCCCGGAGGCGCCGGCTTAAGCAGCACTTCCGCTGCTCCAAACTTGACCCGGATATCATGAGGAATGGTGGTGTTTTTTAAGGGCACAGTCACCAGGCGTTTTTTGGCTAACCTGGCGCCTTTTTTGATGGCCGAGAGCACATCCGGCGCTTTACCTAAGCCGACGCCGACCCGGCTTTTTTTATCCCCGACGACCATTAACACCGAAAAACCGATCCGGTTGCCGCCCCTGGTTTTTTTGGACACCCGGCTGACCTGCATCACCCGTTCGTCAAACTCTTTATCTCTATCATCACGGTTGTACATATTAAAAGTCTAAACCTCCGGCCCGGGCCGCTTCGGCTAAGGCTTTGATTCTACCATGATATTGATAAGCACCGCGGTCAAAAACGACTTTGACAATCTTCTTTAGCTTGGCTTTGGCAGCCAATTTCTGGCCGACTTCTTTAGGGTCTTTGCCCCAAGCAGCTACTATAGTGAGTCTTTTTTTATCATCGATGATCTGAGCATAGATAAACTTAAGCGAACGAAAGACACTCAAGCGCGGTCGGTCGGAACGCATCCGTAACCGGCCTCTGACCCGCATTTTTCTCTTTTGTCTTAACATATTTAAGCTTCTGTACCGGTTTTGGCGGCTTTCCCCGGTTTTAACTTGATGACTTCACCCTGGTAACGAACCCCTTTGCCTTTATAAACATCGGGCGGGCGCAGGCGCCTGAGATTGGCGGCTGCCTGGCCGACTAAATATTTGTCGGCGCCGGTAACGGTGATCAACCGGTTATCTTTAACCTCGAGCGTAACACCCTCGGGTGGGTTAAACTGAATCGGATGAGAATACCCCAAAGACAGCTCCAAGCCTTTGTCTTTAGGCATGGCTTTGTAGCCGGTGCCCTGAATTTCCAGGGTTTTACTAAAGCCGGTGGTCAAACCGGTAATCGCATTGGCAATTAAGCTGCGCTTAGTGCCGGCATCAGCGTCAGCATTACCGCTATTTGGCAGAGTAAAAGTTAACTCGCCTTTAGCGGTTTTGACGATAATTTTTTTACCTTTAGTTTCGACCGTTACACCACTTTGCATAACAGCTCCCCGCCTAATTTTTGTTTGTAGGCATCTCTGGCAGTCATTAAGCCTTTGGAGGTGGATAAAATCGTTTCTCCCCGGCCGCGAAGATAAAGACTCAGCTCTTTGTAGCCGGCGTAGAGGCGCATACCCGGCTTGGACAAACGTTTGGCTGACTCAAGATTCAACTTAGAGATGGCCAGCTGACGTTTGGTTTTTAATCCGATGACTTCATAACTGCCAATCCTCCCGGTTTTGACCAGCAGCTTAACCAACTCTTCTTTATTCCTGGAGTACGGCACCTCTAAACCTTGGTGTTTGGCCATGGCGGCATTTTTAATTCTGGTTAGTAAATCAGCGAGTGGATCGGATAACATAAAATTACCAGCTGGCCTTGGTGACCCCGGGAAGCTCACCCTTGGCGGCCAAATTTCTAAAACAGAGACGGCAGATGCCAAAAAAACGCATAAACCCCCGGGGGCGGCCGCAAAGACGGCAGCGGTTTCTCTGCCGGGTAGTAAATTTTGCCGTTTGGTTTTGTTTGACCCAAAATTTAACTTTAGCCATGTTGAAAAGGTAATCCTAATAATTCTAATAGGCGCTGGGCTGATTGATCGCTAGCGGCGCTGGTGACCAGAGTCACCTGTAAACCGCGAACGCTATCGATTGTATCATAGTCGACCTCATGGAAAACGACCTGTTCGGCAAAGCCTAACGAATAGTTGCCCCGGCCGTCAAAACTGGTCCGGGCCACTCCCTGAAAGTCGCGCACCCTAGGTAAAACAATGCTGATCAGCTTATCCAAAAAATCGTACATCCGCTCGCCCCGCAAGGTGGCCATGGCACCGATCGGATCGTTTAAACGGATTTTAAAAGCCGCTTCGGCCCGACGCGCCCGGGTGGTAACCGCTTTTTGACCGGCAATTAAACTTAAAGTCTCGGCCACTTTTTTGACCACGCCCTTATCACCGGCCCCGTCTTTAATACCTATATTTAAAACTATTTTGGTTAAACGCGGCACGGCCAAATCATGAGTTAATTTGAGCTCCTGCTTTAGAGCCGGAACGATTTCTTTAAAGTACTTGGCTTTTAAACGATTCATAGTTTGGCCTTGCACTTACGGCAGATTCTTAATTTTTTAGTTTTTTCTATCTGGTAACCCACCCGGGTCGGTTGATGGCAGTGAGGACAAATTAAAGCCACTTTTGCCACAGCCAAAGGCCGGGGTAATTCGACAATCTGGCCGGCTTTGTCCCCGGACCGTTTAACGTGTTTCTTGTACATGTTAGTTCCGGCGACCACCACGGCCTGGGTACGGGGCAAAACCCGCTCGATTTTGCCGGTTTTACCCCGGTCTTTACCCAGGGTGACTTTGACAGTGTCGCCGATTTTTAGTTTCATCTCAAAGTACCTCCGGGGCCAGCGAGGCAATTTTATTAAAACCTTTGTCTTTTAACTCCCGGGCGATGGGGCCAAAAATCCGGGTGCCCTTGGGTTCTTTGGTGGCCACGACTTCTAAAATGACGGCGGCGTTGTCGTCAAACCTAATATAGGAGCCATCCGGGCGGCCGACTTCTTTTCTGGTTCGAACGATCACTGCTTTGACCACTTCGCCGCCCTTTACCTGGCCCTGGGGATGGGCCCGAAAGACTGAGGCCGTCACCAGATCGCCTAAACTGCCAAAACGCCGCCGGGAGCCGCCGTGGACCAGGATGACCCTGATGTCTTTGGCGCCGGAATTATCGGCAATTTTTAAAATTGATCTGAGTTGAATCATAGTTTCTTAACCAGTTGCCATTTTTTCATTTTGCTCATCGGCCGAATCGGACCTAAAATTACTTTATCGCCGGGCTGGACGTCGAGCTCACAGTGGACCAGGTAGTTCTTTTTCTTAGTCAGGGTTTTATGGTAGAGCGGGTGAGTCCAGCGCCTGACGACCTGGACCTTGACGGTTTTCAGGCTGCTTAAACTTAAAACGGTTCCGGTTAGTTGTTGCATAGAGTTTTTATCAAGGCTATTTTATATTTTACTTCTGAAGCATTAGCTTGTTTGAGCTTTAACTCCTGGAGCTTAAGTAATAAACCGGGCAACATTGCCTGGAGCTCGGCTTTGGGCTTAGTTTTGAATAAGTTAATATCTTTTAATTTCATAACCTTTGGATAAATTTGGTTTTCAAAGATAACTTCCGCCCGGCCAGACGAAAGGCTTCGCGGGCCAACTCGGCGGTGACGCCGCCCAGCTCAAAAAGCATTCTGCCCGGGCGAATGACGGCCACATAGCCTTCGATCTCGCCTTTGCCGCCGCCCATGCGGACGCCGGCGCCTTTTTTGGTGTAGGGCTTATCAGGAAACACCCGCAGCCAAACCTTGCCGATTCTTTTCGTCTCGTGGGCGATAGTTTTCCTGGCGGCCTCGATCTGCCTGGCAGTCAGCCAGCCCCGAGACAGGCTTTTTAGACCAAACTCGCCGAATTCCAGGTGATTGCCGGAGTTGGCGTTTCCGGCCATGGTGCCCCGGAACTGTTTGCGGTATTTTTGTCGTTTGGGCTGCAGCATAATTTAGGGCATCGCCCTCTCTCCGGTATAGATCCAGATTTTAATGCCGACGTAGCCCATTTGGGTAAAAGCCGGTTGCTCGAAATAGTCGATGTCTGACCTCAAGGTAGACAAGGGCATCGAGCCTTTGAAGTATTTTTCTTTGCGGGAAATCTCGGCGCCGTTGATTCGGCCGGCCAACATGATTTTAATCCCCTTGGCCCCGGCAGCCATAGTTTTTTCCAGCAGCTGGGCAATCGCCCGGCGGTGAGGGTAACGCCGCAGCAGCTGATCGGCCAACCTTAAACCAATTAACCGGGCTGACAGGTCGGGATTTTTGACCTCGACCACCTGCAGTTCCAACTTAGGGGCCTGCTTGCCGACCGGCAGATTTTTCAAGCGTTTGACAATTTCTTTTTTTAATTCCTCCAGGCCCGAGCCGCCCCGGCCGATAACCACGCCCGGCCGGGCCACCGATAAAGTCACTTTGACAGTATTGATCGACCGGTCAATCTTAATCTCAGTGATGCCCGCCAATTTCAAACGCTCGAACAGCCATTGCCGCAACTTAACGTCTTCGAGTAAGAAACGGCTGTAGTCGCCTTTTTTGGCATACCAGTTGCTTGACCAGGTAAACAGGCTGCCCATACGGAAACTTTTAGGATTTACTTTTTGGCCCATTCCCCTCCAAAACTACTTTAATGTGGCTGGTGCGTTTCTTAATCGAGTGCCCCCGGCCTTTGCTGACCGCCCGGCCGCGCTTATAAACGGGGCCGACATTAATCTCAATGGTTTTAATGGTTAACTTATCTTTGGGGAGATTAAAGTTGCTGACCGCATTAGCCTGGGCTTGCCTTAAGGTTTTCCCCAAAGGCAGAGCGGCCCGTTTTCTTATGTGCTTCAAGGTAACTAAAGCCTCGTCTAAGGACAAGGGCCGGACCAGATCAGCCACCAAGCGGAGTTTCCGGGGACTGGTTCTGATATTGGTGCTTTGCGCTCTGATTAACATATGTTTTTAAGTTTTACTCACAATCCGTTTGACCATTTTGCCGTGGCCCCTAAAGGTCCGCGTCGGTGAAAACTCGCCCAGGCGGTGACCGACCATGGCTTCGTTGATAAACACCTCGATAAATTTTTTACCATTATGGACTGCAAACGTCTGGCCGACAAATTCCGGCGCGATCTGGCTGGCACGCAGCCAGGTTTTAATCGGCTCTTTTTTGCCGCTAGCCTTGAGCTTGGCAATTTTTGCCAAAAGCCTCGGGTCAACGTATGGTCCTTTTTTACTGCTTCTTGCCATAAATATACTTGTTGGAATATTTCTTGGGCCGCCTGGTCTTCTTGCCTAAAGTTTTCTTGCCCCACGGAGACAGCGGTGACGGCCGACCAATGCCCGAACGACCTTCCCCGCCGCCGTGAGGGTGCGAGTCCGGATGTTGGGCCGTGCCGCGAACAGTGGGACGAATGCCTAAGTGGCGCTTCCGACCGGCTTTACCTAAAGAAATATTCTGATGATCAGGGTTACTGACTACGCCGATTGTAGCATAGGCAGGCAAGGGCAGCTGCCGAACTTCACCTGAAGGCAACTTAACCACGGCGAACTTATCTTTGCTTTGCAAGATAGCGCTGTTGCCGGCTGAGCGGCACAGCTGACCACCCTTGCCGGGAGTGACTTCCAGGTTGTGAACCGGTGTGCCCACCGGGATCCGGTTTAAAGGCAGGGCATTACCCGGGCGCATGGGCGCTTTGGGGCCGGACATGACCACCTGGCCGACGGCTAACCCCTGGGGAGCCAGAATATATCTTTTGGCCCCATCGATGTAAATTAATAAAGCAATAAAGCTGGAACGGTTGGGGTCGTACTCAATGCTGGAAACTTTAGCGGGAATGTCTTTTTTGTCGCGTTTAAAATCAATCACCCGGTAGAGCTGTTTGTGGCCGCCGCCCTGATGGCGCATGGTCACTTTACCCGAGTGGTTTCTGCCGGCGTGATTTTTAAACATCACCCGCAGGCGCTTGGCCCCCTTAGCGCGCGGGGTCAAAACCTCCCGATAATTAATATCGAGCCGGTGGCGGCGGGAGGGGTTGGTGGCGCGGGAACGTTTGAGTATCATATTACTTCTTTGGCTTGGCTTTCTTGTCTTTTTCCGGCAACTTAAAATAATCGATCATCTGGCCAGCCTTAAGGGTGACCACGGCTTTTTTACGCTCCGGCAGCTTTGACGCCAAGCGCCTTTTACCGGTTCTTCTGGTTTTGCCGGTGACTCCGAGAGTGGTGACTTTAACCACATTGACCTTAAACTGAGTGGCAACCGTCTGGGCAATGGCTCCCTTGGCGGCGGCAATGGCCACATTAAAGGTAAACTGACCGGCTTGGGCCAAACGCATGGTCTTTTCGGTTATGAGCGGTTTGAGTAAGGTTAAGTTAGGCATAGTGTGTTTCCATTGCCTCTAAGCTGTCTTTGGTAAAAATTATTTTTTTAGCCCGAAGAGCGGTATAAGTCGTCAGGTTAGTGACTAAATCAGTCATCAGATAAGGCAAATTGCGGGTGCCCCTTTTGAGAGATAACTTATCTTTATTAAGCAGTAATAATAGGTTTTTCTTATCAAGCTTTAACTTGTCAATCACTTGATCAAACTTTTTGGTTTTTGGTTCGAGCTTGTCTAAACCGGCAACGGCCAAGATATTGCCGTCTTTAAACTGTTTTGACAGGGCTGAAAATAAACTAACCTGTTTTTGCTGTTTTGATAATTTCCGGGAATAGTTTTGCCGGCCCGAAGGGCCGTGAGCTTTGGCGCCGCCGACAAATATCGGCGCATTTTTAGAGCCGTGGCGGGCTCGACCGGTGCCTTTTTGGCGCCAGACTTTGGCGTGAGTAACGTTAACCTCGTTCCTGTCTTTGGCCTGAGCCGAAGCGGCCCGCTGATTACCCATATAAACCCTGACTGCCTGAGCCATCAAGGCCAGGTTAATCTTGGCTTTAAACAGCTTGTCACTACCCTTGACCGCAGTTAATTTAGTGCCGCTGGTGGAAAATGCCGGAATCAAGGTCATAGTTTAGTTAAAGTTAGTAAACCATGGCGGCCGCCCGGAACCGTACCGGAAACAGTCAAAATATTTTTAGCCTCGTCAAGATTAATCACGGTTAAGTTTTTAGTGGTGACCGTATCCACACCGTAGTGGCCGGCCATTTTTTTACCTTTCCAGACCCGACCCGGGGTGGTGCGCATGCCGATCGAGCCCGGCGCCCGCTGGCGATCGGACTGGCCGTGGGTCTTGGGGCCGCCGTGGAAACCATGGCGTTTCATCACCCCGGCAAAACCCCGCCCTTTTGACACTCCGGTGACTTTGACCTTGTCCCCGACAGTAAAAACAGCGGCGGCCAGAATCTGGTCGCCGGTTTTAACTTCAGGCTGGTCAGCTAAACGAATCTCCCGCTTGGTCTTGCCAAAAGACACCTGGACGGCAAAGTAGCCATCGCGCTCTTTTGTCTTGACCTGGGTAACTTTAAGCGGCCCGGCTAAAACATTGGTAACTGTTCGCCGCCGGCCGCTATCGGTAAAGATACTGGTAGTGGCAAGTTTGGTAGCAAAAAATGTCTTCATAAACGCCTTTACATGCGAATTTCGATTCCCACCCCGGCAGGCAACTCTAAGTGCATCAAGCTATCAATGGTTTTATCAGTCGAGTCAATAATATCCACCAGGCGCTTGTGGACTAAGAGCTGAAAGTGCTCCCGGGCGTCTTTATCAGCGTGCGGGCTGGTACCCACGACGATCAACTTTCTTTGGGTCGGCAAGGGCACCGGGCCGACGACTTTGGCCCCGGTAGACATGGCTGAATCGAGGATTTTTTGGCAGCATTCATCAATGATCCGGTGATCATATGACTTCAATTTAATTCTAATCCTGCCTTTTGGCATAACAAAAAACAGTGACCCCGACTTAAAAGTCGGGGCACTAATTGATAACTAATTAGTAATGTCGACTTACTTAAGCACTTTGGTGATCGCTCCGGCGCCGACAGTTAAGCCGCCCTCGCGGATGGCAAACCTTAAGCCATCTTCGAGCGCCACCGGTTGAATCAACTTGACGTTCATCTTGGCATTATCTCCGGGCATGACCATTTCCACGCCCTTTTCCAGAGACACATCGCCGGTGACGTCGGTGGTTCTGATGTAAAACTGCGGCTTGTAACCGGTAAAGAACGGCGTGTGCCGGCCGCCCTCGTCTTTGCTCAAAATATAGACTTGAGCCTCAAACTCGGTGTGAGCCGTGATGCTACCGGCTTTGGCCAGTACCTGGCCGCGTTCGATATCGTCTTTTTCCACTCCCCGCAGGAGAATGCCGACGTTATCCCCAGCCAAACCTTCATCGAGCTGTTTCCTAAACATTTCCACTCCGGTAACGGTGGATTTTTTAGCGGCCCGCAAACCGACAATCTCGATTTCTTCGCCGACTTTGACTTTGCCGCGCTCGATCCGACCGGTGGCCACAGTGCCGCGGCCTTTAATCGAGAACACGTCCTCGACGGCCATCAAAAACGGCTTGTCTAAAGGCCGTTCCGGTTGGGGAATACTATCGTCCAAGGCCTTGAGTAACTCCTCAATTGATTTTTGGGCTTCGGCGTCTCCCTCGAGGGCCTTTAAAGCCGACCCGCGGATGATAGGAATGGTTTTACCGGGAAACTCATACTTGGTTAGCAGTTCCCGAATTTCCTCTTCAACCAAGTCGACCATTTCTTTGTCGTCAACAGCGTCAACTTTGTTTAAGAAAACGACTATGGCCGGAACATTAACCTGGCGGGCCAGTAAAAGATGCTCCCGGGTTTGGGGCATCGGGCCGTCAGTGGCCGCGACCACCAAAATTGCACCATCCATTTGGGCGGCACCGGTGATCATGTTCTTGATATAGTCTTTATGGCCCGGGCAATCGATGTGGGCGTAGTGGCGTTTTTCCGTCTCATACTCCAAGTGAGTAATCGAGATGGTAATGCCCCGCTCTCTTTCCTCAGGAGACTTGTCAATATCCTCAAACTTCATCGCCTCGGCCAAGTTTTTCTTGGCTAAGTATTGGGTAATCGCCGCCGACAAAGTGGTTTTGCCGTGGTCGACGTGACCGATGGTACCGACGTTAATGTGCGGCTTGGTGCGTTGAAATGTCGCCATATTATTTTTTCCTCCTTTAGGAAATTATCTTTAACTCCCTATTGTACCTCATGGGGCTTGTTTTTGGCAATAATCGCTTCGGTGATGTTTTGCGGCACCTCTTGATAATGCGACGGCTCCATGTAAAAACTGGCCCGGCCCTGAGTCATCGAACGGATGATGGTGACGTATTGGGTCAATTCAGCCAAGGGCACCAAGGCAGTCACCACGGTGATCTTCCCCCGTTTATTAGTACCCAAAATTTGGGCCCGTTTACTGGACAGATCGCCGATAATCTCCCCCATAAACTCTTCCGGGGTGGAGACTTCCACTTTCATAATCGGTTCCAATAGTACTGGGCCGGCGGCTCTAACCGCCGCTTTCAAAGCCTGGGAGCCGGCAATCTTAAAAGCAATTTCTGAGGAGTCGACTTCGTGGTAAGAGCCGTCGGTAACCGCCACTTTCATATCCACCAACGGGTGGCCGGCAATGACGCCGTTTTCCAAAGCCTCTTTGACACCCTTTTGAATAGCCGGAATAAACTCTTTGGGAATGGTGCCACCGACCACTTCGGAAACAAACTCATAACCCATGCCCCTGTCTTGGGGCTCGACCCGCAAGAAACAGTGGCCGTACTGGCCCCGGCCGCCGGACTGGCGGATGTACTTGCCTTCGGCCTCGGCTATTTTGGTAATGGTTTCTTTATAGGCCACCTGGGGCTTACCGGTATTGGCTTCCACATGGAATTCCCGTTTCATCCGGTCGACTAAAATCTCCAGGTGAAGCTCGCCCATGCCGGATATTAGTGTTTGGCCGGTATCCGGGTCGGACTTGATGGTAAAAGTCGGGTCTTCGTCGGCTAAACGCTTTAAAGCGTAGCCCATTTTTTCCTGGTCGGCCTTGGTTTTCGGTTCAATCGCCAGAGAAATGACCGGATCGGTAAAGGAAATGCCTTCTAAAATGATCGGCTGGGTGTCGTCACAGAGAGTATCGCCGGTGGTGGTTTGTTTTAAACCGACGACGGCGACAATTTCGCCGGCAAAGGCCTCGGGGATTTCCTCGCGGGTGTTGGCATGCATCAGTAGCAGACGGCCAACGCGTTCTTTTTCCTGCCGGGTGGAGTTATAGGCATAGCTGCCGGCCTTAAGCGTACCCGAGTAAACCCGGATGTAGGTTAAGCGGCCGACGTGGGGATCGGTCTGGACTTTAAAAGCCAGGGCAGAAAACGGCGCTTCGACTTTATTAGAGCGGAATTCTTCGGCCTTAGTTTTGGGATTAGTGCCCTTGACATCTTTAATATCCAAAGGACTGGGCAGATAGTGGACCACGGCGTCGAGCAAAGGCTGGACGCCTTTGTTGCGCAGAGACGAACCACAGTAAATTGGTACCAGTTTATAGGCTAAAGTTGCCTGTCTTAGGGTTTGCTGGAGCTCCTCCATGGTCGGCTCGGTGCCGTTTAAGAATTTTTCCAGTAATTTATCATCGTGTTCGCTGATTTGTTCGATCAACAGAGTGCGGTATTTTTTGGCATCAGCCAGCATGTCTTCGGGAATATCGACGATATCATATTTGGCGCCGGTTTCGTCGCCGTGCCAGATGATGGCTTTTTGCTCGAGGAGCAAAACTACGCCTTTAAAGGTAGACTCGGCTCCGATCGGCAGGGCCATGATGGCCGGATGAGCCCCCAGGCGGTCTTTAATATCGGTCACTGTGGCCATAAAATCGGCCCCGAGTTTATCCATTTTGTTGACAAAACAGAGGCGGGGAACGTTGTATTTATCAGCTTGGTGCCAGACTGTTTCCGACTGGGATTGGACGCCTTCTTCGGCGTCTAAAACCGTGATGCCGCCGTCTAACACCCGTAAAGAGCGTTCCACCTCGGCGGTAAAGTCGACGTGACCGGGAGTGTCGATGATGTTGATCCGATACTCATCCTGAGAGGCGGCGCCGGCCATGATCGGAGTCCAAAAGGCGGTGGTGGCCGCCGAAACGATAGTAATACCCCGCTCTTTTTCCTGTTCCATCCAGTCCATTTGAGTCGTCCCCTCGTCGATATCCCCAATCTTGTAAGTCTTGCCGGTATAGAAAAGGATCCGCTCGGTAGTGGTGGTTTTGCCGGCATCAATATGGGCAATAATGCCGATGTTTCTGATTTTATCCAATGGCACGTGGCGCTTTGAGGCGGTATTTGATTGATCAGTCATAAAAAAACTGCTCGTCCTATAAGCAGTATTTTAACTTATATTAGCGCGATTGTAGCACGCCCTCTTGACTTTTGTCGAGGCTGGGGTATATTAAGCTTGTCTCTGCCCAAGCAGAGATTTTTTATGAGCCACATAAACTTTCAAATCTTCACCCGAGAACCAATAAGTGGCAAGGAGCAAGAACCGAGCATAAGCTGGACCGAGCATCAAAAGGGGTTTAGAGATTTTTATGATACTGACATTCCCCTGTGGCAACCAGAAGGCGGCAAAGAGCACGAGGGAGTTTATTTCGATTTTCAAACCGGACCGGGAGGCGGTATCGGCATTCTCAGCAACGGAGAAGCAGAGGTATTTTCAGATGGAATGGGGTTAATTGTCAGAGATAAACCAGTTACTACCGGACCAGTAACGATCATAAACGATCGGGCTTACACTGAAGGCAGCAGGGCGGAAATATTTTTTCATTACGGGGCAATTCTTAGTTTAACAATTAAAGTAAATGGCCAGCCGGTAAAAGAAGTCAGAATCGTTGGCGAGGTCGCCGAATAGTCTTCAGAGTAGAAACCCATTTGTTCTTGCTGTTGACCAAGAGTTAAAACATCTTTCATTGGCAAAATATTACTCCTCTCTTTGGAAAAAACAAGAGGTTAAGACATTGTTGACACAATGTGCCATAATTAACTATATGATTCCCGCAGTGTATAACACCAAAAAAAGTGGCGTATTGCACTTTATCATCTACAAAGAAAGGTCTGAATACGCGGCGGCGTGTTTAAACTTTGACTTGGTCGAATATGGTAAAAATCCGGAAAAATTGAAGAAAAGCATTTATGAAGCGGCCACATCTTACTTAAAAGCCGTGAGAAAAAAGAAGCTTTCGGACAAATACTTGAATTTGCCCGTTGATAAAAAATATTTAGATATTTTAGAAAAGATCAGTATTGATAAGTTATTCCGAAAGTTGGCAACTAAAAAAAGATATCGCCATCAAGAATTAAGCACTTTCTCATTTACGAATCAGCCATATTCTGACAATAGCCTTTCTTATTTATAGACAAGCTCGATGCTGCCCAAAAACTTAAAACCGGGAAAATGCGCCAGATTATTAGTCAAATACGGCTGGGTATTTGTTAATCGCGAGGGCACTCACGAAACTTATTCCAAAATAATCGGTGGCAAGGTAAAATTTTTGCAAGTAATCTTCAACTCAAAAACTATTTATCCCAGTAATGCCAAAAGGATGATTGAAAAATCGGATATTCCTCTGGCAGAATGGCTGAAAAAATGTAAATAGCTTAAGGCCTTCAGGAAGATAAATCTATGTTTTGACGACGCTGTAGCGTTGAAAAGAAGTAGGTTTAGAGTGTTGCTGCTTCTACTTCGGCCTTGGCTTGAGCTAGTCTTCCCATTTCGCCCATTTGTTCCTGTTGTTGGCCGATTGTCCAGCAAGTTAACCAAAACTCCAGGAGTGGTCGGTTCAAGAGGTCAAAAGACTTTTCCCCAAATGGCAACCGTGCCGGAACCCAAACCCAGAAAACGAAACAAGCGGCCGAAAAATGTCGGAATTAAAAAACGCCAAAAGGGCATTTTAAGATAACCGGCAATAACAGCAATAAAATCGTAGGGAAATGGAATCAGAGCCCAGAAAAATAGCGCGAGGCGGTGGGGACCAAAAAGGTGAAAGTTTTAAAAGGTTTTGAAGCAAAAAACTGGCTCAGCTTGAACATTACCAGCGAAAGTGGGCAAAGGCCTTGTTGGCTTCGGCAACTTTGTGAATCTGGTTCTTTCTCTCGACCGCGCCGCCCAGATTTTTAGCCGCGTCTAAAATTTCGGCGGTCAATTTATCATAAAAATGGTGGTATTGGGAGTTGCTGCGGGAACGGGCGGCGGTG
>JAUYJQ010000011.1 GCA_030699295.1 Candidatus Beckwithbacteria bacterium | reverse complement strand
TTGACGCCGGCCAGTAAACCATCAGCCCACAAGAATTGATTAGCAAAAAAATACTTGCCCGACTCTTCATAAGCAAAATCAGCCCGGTGCTTTTTGATGGCCGCAATAATTTCCGGCGGGCCGACCGGACAATCGATGACTTTACCACCCCACTTACGAGCTTCAGCTTTAAATAAACCGGACGAATTAAGCGGCGCTACCAATGTCTTTTGGCCCTGAGCCAAAACCACCGCTGTTAAATCTTCGGATAAGACCACGCCGGTTTCATCGATAAATAACACCCGATCGGCATCAATATCAATAGCTATGCCTAAATCACAATGGTTGTTAACTACCTGCCTGGCGGTTTCGACCAAAGTCTCCCGCCTCGGCTCTGACGCCCGAGTCGGCCTCTGGCCGAGCTGATCGTTAATCATGACCAACTGGCCCAAGCGGGAAAATAACTGTTTGCCAACGTCAATAGCGCTGCCGTTGACCGGATCAAACAAAATCCGGTAATGGCGGCGTTTAATAACGCCAACGTCCACTGTTTTTAATAATGCTTTTATGTATTCAGAGTGATCAAAGACCATGGAAAATTTTCGTAATTTGTTGGCCGACTTCGCTGGTTATACCAGCTCCTTCGGCCGAAGTAGGAATAATCCCAATCATGTTCCAGGGCAGATGCGAACCGGTGACCACGACGCCTAAATCATAGCCCCGCTTGACCTGATACCAAGTCAACTCCGGCGTGGCTAGGATGCCATAATCCTCCACTTCAATCCCCGCCTGGGATAAACCCTTGATTAAGGCTTGGGTCAGCCTTTTGGCCCCGGGCCGGGGATCACGGGCTACCAAAGCCTTGCCCTGTTTTATATATTTACCCAAAGCCAAACCCAGTTTATAACTGAACTTAGTATCAATCTCTTGATCAATTAAACCCCTGGCCCCGGAAGTACCAAACAAATTAGCTAGCGGCATATGGCAACACTGCTAGAAGTCCCCAAACGGTTGGCGCCGGCCTTAATCATAGCCAGGGCCTGGGCTTTGGTTTTGATCCCGCCTGAGGCTTTGACGCCGAAATCCGGGCCGACGACTTTTCTTAACAATTTAACGTCGGCAACCGTCGCTCCACTGCTGCCAAAACCAGTACTGGTTTTAACAAAATCTGCCCCGCTTTGTTTTACCAATTTGGCTGCCAAAACTTTTTCCTTGTCTGTTAAATAGCAGGTTTCGATAATAATTTTCACCACTCGACCCTGGCAAGCAGAAGCAAATGTTTTAAGCCCGAGCTTTAAATCCTCAACTTTTCCCATTTTCAACCAGGAAAGGTTCATCACCACGTCCAATTCATCAGCCCCGTCTTTAATGGCTTGCTGGGCTTCGGCGACTTTAACTGCCAAAGTGTTAGCCCCCAAGGGGAAACCGATCACGCTGGTCACCCGAACGCCCTGCTGTTTGGCTAATTTGACCCACACCGGGTTAACGCAGACCGACCAAAACTTAAATTTTCCGGCTTCCCGGCACAAGTTAATTATCTCTGCCTTAGTCGCCGTCGGCTTTAAAAGCGTGTGGTCAATCAGCTGTTTCAAGTCCATGAAGATATGCTTTAAACTCGGCGCCCAAATCATCACGCTTCAGGGCAAACTCGATCACGGTTTTTAAATAATCCAGTTTGTTGCCGGTATCATAGTATTTGCCGCCTTTGATCTCCACCGCCAGAATTCGTTTTTTATCATTAAGCATTAACTTTAAGGCGTCATTGTACCAGAGCTCCTGCCCCGGGCTCAATTGGGCCTGGGCTTTAGCTAAATAGTCAAATATTTCCGGAGTAAAGATAAAGCCGGAAACATTGGCCAGATCAGAAGGGGCTTTATCTTTGCCCGGCTTTTCAATAATTTTATCTACGTCCAAAATCCCGGGCTCAATGGCTTTGCCGCCGGCAAAACCATAACGGCTGTAGTCCTCGTCCTTGGAAACCCGGATACTGCCCAGGCAAGTACAGTGATATTTTTCATAAGCGGACAAGAGCTGTTTAAAACGGCTGGGCTTAGCCACTATAAAATCATCGCTCCAGGCGTAAATAAACGGTTCGTTGCCGATGACATGGCGGACATTAAGCAAAGGTGTACCGTTACCATAAGGCCCTTTTTGCCGGACATAAACAAAGTTAGCCAGCTTTGAGATTTTCTCCAGCTCTTTTAAAAGCGGCGCTTTTTTAGCCCCGCCTAGTTTCAGATTTTCCACTAAATCATAGTTAGGAATATCAAAATGGTCCTCGATTGTCCGCTTATGATAACCGGTCACCATGATAATGTCCTTGATTCCGGCATCGACCAACTCCTCAACTACATATTGAATTACCGGCTTATCTACAATCGGGAGCATTTCTTTGGGAATAGCTTTGGTTTGCGGCAGGAAGCGGGTACCGAAACCAGCGGCCGGAATCACGGCTTTGGTAATCATGGATCTTCAGTATATCATAAACTTATGGCATAATAGGGATAACCATGTTACAATCCAAACCAATTCGCTTCCTTAAAGAAGCTATCGTCGAGCTTAAAAAAGTAGTTTGGCCGACAAAAAAACAGGTGCTCCGCCTAACGATAGTGGTCATCACCGTCAGCGTCGCCACCGGGATTTTAATCGGCAGTTTAGATTATATTTTTACTAAACTGCTGGCTTTAATTATTTAATATGGAAGACAACAACCATTTAATCATCAACGAAAAACCAAAAAACCCAGGCAACTGGTACGTGGTCCACACCTACTCCGGCCATGAGCATAAAGTCGCTGCCGCCCTGGCACAGCGGGCCAACTCCATGAACCTGACCGATTTAATTCTCGAGGTGTTAATCCCCACCCAGAACAAAATCCAGATCAAAAAAGGCGAAAAACACGATATTAAAGAAAAACTTTTCCCCGGCTATCTGCTGGTTAAATTGGTGCTGTCTGATGATTCCTGGCTGGCGGTCAGAACCACCCAAGGTGTTACCGGCTTTGTCGGCATCGGCAACAAACCCACTCCGCTACCAAAAAGCGAAGTCACTAACATTATGAAGTTTATGACCATGGAAGCGCCCAAATATAAAACCTCATTTTCCCTGGGCGAGGCGGTTAAGATCATCGAAGGCCCGTTTGCCGACTTTCTGGGTTCGGTTGAGTCGATTGACATCGAGCGCGGCAAAGTTAAAGTCTTAGTCTCTATCTTCGGCCGGGAAACCCCGGTGGAACTGGACTTTCTTCAAGT
>JAUYJQ010000075.1 GCA_030699295.1 Candidatus Beckwithbacteria bacterium | reverse complement strand
TGTGTTAAAATCGGTCCATGGCTAAACAAGGGCAAAAGCAGTCATCCGAAATGGATAAAATCAAACGGGTGATTGAAAAACAAACCGGCGGTAAGGTGAAGATGGTCAAATTGGGCTTTAATCCCAAGCGGATGGTAATTTGGCTGCTGGTTTTGTTTTTAGTCTTGCCGTTTTTTATCTCCTTAATGTCCGGGCCCCTGCCGGTCGGCAAGGTTGGCTTGAGCCAGCTGCTGACAGATATTAAAGACGCTAAAGTGGATAAAATCGAGGTTCAGGATGAAAAGCTGCTGGTTAACTATAAAGATAAAGACGGAGTAGTCGAATCAAGAAAAGAAGTCAACGAAGGCTTTGTGGAAATTTTATACCGGGCGGGAATCGATCCGGCCTCGGTCAACTTTGAAAACAAGGATACTTCGGCATCTAAGGCCTGGCAGAATGTGTTAAACATCTTTCTGCCGGTGGTTTTAACCGGAGCCATTTTCCTGTTTATTATGCGCCAGGCGCGAGGAGCCCAGAACGGCATTTTTAGCTTCGGCCGTTCCCGGGCCAAGATTTTTATGAAAGGTAAGCAAAACGTGACCTTTAAAGACGTGGCCGGAGTCAAAGAAGCCAAGCAGGAACTGGAAGAAGTAGTTGACTTTTTAAAGCACCCTAAGCGCTACCGGGCGATGGGCGCGCGCACCCCAAAAGGGGTGATTTTAGTCGGCCCATCGGGTGTGGGTAAGACGCTTTTGGCCCGGGCGATTGCCGGCGAGGCCGACGTGCCTTTCTTTTCTATGGCCGGCAGTGAGTTTATGGAAATGTTGGTCGGGGTCGGTGCTTCCCGAGTACGGGATTTGTTCGATACTGCAAAAAAGAAAGCTCCAGCAATCATTTTTATTGATGAAATTGACGCTATCGGCCGGCAAAGAAGCCGGGCTTTGACCGGCGGCCACGACGAGCGGGAGCAAACCCTAAACCAGATTTTAGTGGAAATGGATGGGTTTACGCCCAATGAACAATTGTTAGTCATCGCGGCCACAAACCGCGGCGATTTACTGGATCCGGCCTTAATTCGCCCCGGTCGTTTTGACCGGCGGGTGATGATGGATATGCCAGATATCGACGATAGGCAAGCGATTATTAAACTGCATAGTCAGGGTAAACCGATGGCGGACAATGTTGATTGGCAAAAAATTGCCAAACGGACTATTGGTTTTTCCGGTGCCGACATTGAAAACATGTTAAACGAAGCGGCGATTGCCGCGGCCAGGCAAGGAAATAAAACAATTATGATGACGGATTTGGAAGAAGCGGCCCTGAAGGTGAAATTGGGGCCGGAGAAAAAACTCAAGCAGTCAGCCCTGGACTTAAAAATGACTGCCTATCATGAAGGCGGCCATGCGGTGGTGACATATTACTTGCCCAAGATGGACTCGGTGCACCGGATTTCGATCGTGTCCCGCGGCAGCGCTCTGGGCCATACCCTGATCCCGCCCCAAGCCGATCGTTATACCGAAACCCGTTCTTTCCTGGTAGCTCAGATCACTTCGCTTTTGGGCGGCCGCACTGCCGAGAAGTTAATTTTTAACGAGTTAACCGGCGGCGCAGCCAGTGACATCGGCCGGGCGACCGATGTGGCCCGGACCATGGTGGTCAAAATGGGTATGAGCGACCTGGGTCCGGTTAGCGTCGGCCCGCGGGTGGATATGGGAGAAATGGGCCTAGCCTGGTACGAGCCGGAGCAGGTCTCTGAAGCCTTAAAAGCCAAAGTGGATAATGAAGTGGCCAAGATTGTTGATGGTTGCCAGAAAAAAGCCGAGGAGATATTGAAAAAACATAAACATAAGCTCGATATGGTTGCCGAGGCTCTGCTCAAGAAAGAAACCCTGGAAGCAGAAGACTTTAACGCCATCATGAAAGCTAAATGATAACTAGTTTAATCAATGAAAAACCTGCCCATTAGGAGATTATGCCGCAGCCAGAATGGCATCTGCCTAGCGAGGGGAGGTTTACCCCTGACGAGCGCAATCTATCCCCACTGGTAAGGCCATGCTTTACCGACAGCTTTTACGTAGCTAGAGAAAGAGGGGTTAATTCAAGGCAGCTGAGGCCGCAATCTGCCTTAGCAGCAATACCCGAGAATATTACTAAAAGAGTAGCCTTTGATTTAAATGAAGTCTTTGGTTTTGAATACTGGTTAGACCCTGCCGACAGGCGGAAAATTGCTTATGGTGTTAAAACCGGCGCCAGTGGGATTAAGTCATTCTTTTGGGGTACACCAATTAGTGAAACCATTGGTGGCTTGGGTAGAGACGAAATCGGTTTGGTAGTTTTACATAATCGCATTTCTGAATTAAAGCGAATCCCTTCCATTGATTGGCTTAAAGAGAGAGGATTTGTAGTGTTACAATAACCTCATGAATCGGTTGGTGTTAATCGACGGTCACGCCATGGTGTTTCGGGCGTATTATGCCTTTCCTACCTCTTTGACAACCACAAGCGGTGAGCTGATCAACGCTGTCTACGGTTTTGCCTCGATTCTGCTAACCGTGATCAAAGATCTGCACCCGGAATATTTGGCGGTTGCCTTTGATTTAGACAAACCGACTTTTAGGCACCTAGAATACGTCGATTACAAAGCCCAGCGGCCGGAAGTGGAAGAGGAGTTAACTAACCAGCTGGAGCGGGTGCGGGAAGTAGTCCGGATTTTAAACATACCCATTTTTGAAGTCGAAGGCTTTGAGGCTGACGATGTTATTGGCACACTGTCACGGCAAGCCAGCGGCCAGGAGGATATAGAGACAGTGATTGTTACCGGGGATCAGGACGCCATGCAGCTGGTTAACGGTTCGGTCAAGATTTA
>JAUYJQ010000078.1 GCA_030699295.1 Candidatus Beckwithbacteria bacterium | reverse complement strand
GAATGGCGTGTTTTTAGCCGAAGGCAGTATGGCTACCGACGGGACTTGGAACATCGGCTCGACCGAAAAGTTTGTGTTTTTAGCCGACGGTGACGTGACTATTGCCGGCAATATCGACGTCGTCCCGGGCGGCTTCCTGGCAGTCATTGCCTCCGGGAATATTAACATTGCTCCGGCGGTCACCAAAATCGAAGGCGTGTTCGTCAGCGACGGCGTTATCGACACCGGAATCAGTAACCGGCAGTTGACAGGCGAAGGCATCTTTACCGGCTGGGAGGGGATTAATTTACAGCGGAACCTGGATGACGATTCCCAAACCCCGGCCGAGCTGTTTGTCTACCGGCCCGATCTCCAGCTCAACGCTTACCGGTACTTGCTCTGGCTGGGGATTAATTGGCGGGAAGTGGCGCCCTGACTGAAGATTTGCTAAAGTAGATTAATGCGTTACTCTCAACTATTTGGAAAAACCGAAAAACAGGCACCGCGCGATTATCAGGTAGTCAGCCACCAGTTGCTTTACCGGGGTGGCTTTATCCGGGAATCGACCGCCGGCCGCTATTATTTTTTGCCCCTGGGAATGAGGGTGGCTGATAGGATCATGGCCGTGATCGAGGCGGAAATGGATCAGGCTGGGGGACAGAAAATGATTACGCCTGTCTTGCACCCGCTGGAGCTATGGCAGGAGACCAATCGAACCGCTTCGACCGGTTTTGAGCTAATGAAGATTAAGGATAGGCGAGGAGCTCAGTTTGCCCTGGGGGGAACAGCCGAGGAGATGTTTGTGGAACTGACCCGCCGCTTTAAGCTTTCTTATAAAGACCTACCGTTTAATCTGTACCAGTTTTCGACCAAATTCAGGGATGAGTTGCGGGCCCGGGGAGGCTTAATGCGGGTGCGTGAGTTTACTATGAAAGACGCCTATTCTTTTGACCGCAATGAAGTTGAGTTTAAAAAAACCTATGCCCAAATGGCCAAAACTTACTCGCGGATTTTTACCCGTTTGGGGCTAAAAACCCAGATGGTGGCAGCCGATAACGGCTATATCGGCGGCGACTACTGCCATGAGTTTGTTACCGAAACCCCCGTCGGCGAATCAAAGTACTTTACCGCCGGGGATTATTGCGCTCATGCCGAGATAGCCAAGTTTAAGCTGAAGCCAAAAAACCTGGGTGAGAAATCAAAATCAATGAAGAAAATTGTTGCTAAACGCGGCCCGACCATGGAGGACGGAGTCAAGCTTCATGGTTTACCCCTGTGGCAGCAGATTAAAGATTTAATGATGGTCAATGAAAAAGGTGAGTTTATCTTGGGAGTGATTCGGGGGGACCTGGGAGTAAATGAGATAAAACTCAAAAATGTGGTTCGAGCTTACGACTTGCGTCATGCTACCGAAGAGGAAATTATTAAACTTGGTTCTTACCCGGGTTTTATTTCCCCAATCGGTTTATCGAAAAAAGTTAAGGTTGTGGTTGATCCATCGTTGAAAACCATTGTCAATGCTTATACCGGGGCTAATAAAAAACACCTGGATTATTTAAACGTAAACTACGGCCGGGACTTTAAAGCCGACCTTGAAGCCGATATTGCTTTGGCTAAAGCAGGCGACATCGCCCCGAATGGTAAAAAACTAGCCGCCCGGAGAGGCAGCGAAGTCGGCAACATCTTCCAACTGGGTTACCACTACACTAATTTAATGAAGGGATCGACTTTTACCGACAAAGACGGTAGCCAAAAAAAATACTACATGGGCTGTTACGGCATTGGTATCGGCCGGACGATGCAGACAATCGCCGAAATTCACCACGATGACCAGGGGATTATTTGGCCCGAGAGCGTGGCGCCGTACCAAGTCCACTTAATTAACCTGCAAGTCTCGGCTGATTCTATTTACGACCAGCTGGTCAAGGCGGGAATCGAAGTCCTTTATGACGACCGGGATGATGTCTCTGCCGGGGTTAAATTTGCCGACGCTGACTTAATCGGTATGCCAATCAGATTAGTCGTTTCCGCTAAAACCAAAGATAAAATTGAGTGGAAAAATAGAGCCGGTAAAAAAATAGAGTTACTTGGGCTAGAAGAGGTGGTCAAGCGGTGTCTAAAAAAGTAATCGTCACCCACATATTCCCGGACTTGGATGCCATCGGTGCCGCTTGGCTATTGGTGCGTTTCCACCCGGACTATTCTCAAACTGATTTTGCTTTTGTGCCGGCTGGCGACACTTATAATAATCAGCCGGTTGACAGCGACCCAAGCGTGATTCATGTGGACACCGGCATGGGGCAGTTTGACCACCACCAGTTATCAGCCCAAACGTCAGCCAGCCAGCTGGTGTTTAATTATTTAAAGCAGGCTAATCACATTACTTTAAAACACCAAGCTGCCCTGGAAAGACTAGTAAAAGTAATCGTGGACATTGATAACTTTGCCGATTGTTTTTGGCCCGAGGCAAGTGCCGATCGCTATGACTTAACCTTGAGTGAGATAATCAACAACCTAAAAATCTCCGGCCGCTTAAACGATAAAGAATTAATCTATCAGGGCATGATCTTGCTCGACGCGGTCTTAACCGGCCTGATGATTAAGATTAAAGTCGAAGCCGAGATTAAATCCGGCCAGGAATTTGCTTCTCCCTGGGGAAAAGCTATAGCAGTTGAGAGCAAGCACAGCTTGTTATCCAAGCTGGCCCAGAAACTGGGTTACGCGCTGGTAGTCAGGAAAGAGCCTAAGACCGGTTTTGTCTCGATTAAATCCCAGCCCAGGCCGACAATCGACCTCGAGTCAATCTACCGGCAGCTGAAGACAGCCGATACCAAAGCCAGCTGGTTTTTTCATCAAAGTCGGCATATAATTGTTAATGGTTCAAGGCATAGCCCGGCAGTTAAGCCGACAGTCTTGAGCCTCGAGGAAATAGTGGCTATAGTCAACCAGAAATAAGGAGGTGGAGAGAAAGTGGCGATCATTGTTAAAGCCCAACCCGGAGACAGTACCGATCAAATTATCAAGAAATTTAAGAAATTGGTGCTCCAAGACCAACTCCTGACACAATTGAAGGAAAAAGAATTTTACAAAAAACCAGCCATTAAGAAAAAAGAGAAAATGGCCGAGTTAAGACGGCGGCGGAAACGTCACGTGAGGAGAAAATGAGTTTAGTGGATAAGCTTAACTCTGCCCTAAAAACAGCGATGAGGGAACGCAGCGCGGACAAAGTGGCGGCCCTGCGCTTGATTTTAGCGGGGCTGCAAAATTTGCGGATTGCCAAAAGAGAGGATCTGACCGATGAGGAAGTTATCAGCGCATTGCAAAAAGAAGTCAAAAAACGAGTTGAGGCAAAAGTGATTTATGAGAAAGCGGGGCGGGTTGAACTGGCCGCGATTGAAGATAGGGAACTAAAGATTATCCGGCAGTGGTTATGAAAGTGGTGGCTGACCTGTCTTTCGTGACTCAAGCGGCCATCAAGCGGTTGAATCTCCAGCACCGGCAGATTAACCGGCCAACCGATGTGTTATCGTTTCCTTTAAGCGATTTTAAACCTGGCCCGGATGGAGTCATCCGCCTGGGCGATATTGTCATCTGCCGTTCCCAGGCGAAGCAGAAACACCATTCCCTGCCTTTTTTAATTAAACATGCCATGTTACATTTATTAGGCGTTCATCACCAATAGACTTATGTCATTTTATTTAACCTACCGTCCCCAAAAATTAAGTCAGCTGGACTTGGTCTTATCCAGGCAGGCGATTAGCGACAGCCTGCAAAGTAAAATCAAGCCTCATGCCTGGTTGTTTAGTGGCCCGAAAGGTACCGGAAAAACTTCCAGCGCCAGAATTGTGGCTAAATCAGTTAACTGCCTTCAGCTTAAAAAGCACAGCCCTGAACCTTGTAATCGTTGTTCAAACTGTGTGGCCATCACTAAGGGTACGGCCCTTGATGTAATCGAAATTGACGCGGCCAGCAATCGCGGCATCGATGACATCCGGGAACTTCGAGACAAGATTAAATTAACTCCGGCAGTTTTAAAATATAAAGTCTATATTATCGACGAAGCCCACATGCTCACCAAAGAGGCTTTTAACGCTCTGCTTAAAACCCTGGAAGAACCACCGGTCCACGCTTTGTTTATTTTAGCAACGACCGAGCCGGATAAGCTACCGCCGACCGTAGTTTCCCGCTGTTTAGTGATTCAATTTAACCAAGCCACTCCGGAAGAATTAGTCCGGGCTTTAAATCGGGTGGTTAAGCAGGAAAAACTGAAGATCAGCGCTGAAGGATTGGCCCGGGTGGCTCTAGTCAGCGACGGTAGTTTTCGCGATGCAGTGAAACTGTTGGAGCAACTGATCCCTCCTGGTGGCAGCCGGCAGATCAGCGTTGAGAGGGTGGCTGGTTTAGTCCAACCCGGCCTTACTTCCCAGGCTTTGGATGACTGGTTAAGCTTAGTCTTTAAACGGCAAACTAAGCCGGCCATCGACTGGCTCCAGCAGGCCTGGAAAGAAGGCTTGCGGCCCAAACAATTAACTCTGGCGGCGATAGCCAGATTACGACAGGTTTTATTAGGGCAATTAGGGGTAATCGAGACCAAGGCAATTCCCGGGCTCGAAGACATCGACGCTTTGAAAGAACTGTTAAAGCAGTTGTTAGTTGCCGCCATTGAAGTAAAAACCAGTGTGATTGATACCTTGCCCTTAGAGTTGGCAGTGGTGGCCAGGGGGCAGTCAGAACCGGCAGCGCCGGCGCCGGTACCTGGGCCGGCGGTAGCTAAACCTGCCCGCTCGAAAGAAAAAATTTTATCCAAGTGGCCGCAGGTGCTAGCCGCGGTTAAACCTTTAAACCACAGTTTAGAAGCGCTGCTTCGGGCCACCGAACCAGCAGAATTTACCGATGGCTTTTTAATGATCAAGGTTTATTATCAGTTTCATAAAGATCGGCTGGAAGAAGAACGCTACCGGGCGATGGTGGAGCAGATTGCCACCAAGGTGTTGGTAACGCCGGTGAAAATCAAGTATTTTTTTGAAGGGTTAAAACCTGTTAAAGATGAAGATATTATAAAAACTGCCGAAGAAGTTTTCGGCGTAGATGTGCAAGGCGGTGATTAAGACATATGTTTGATAAAGTTAAACAACTGGCCAATTTAAAAAAAATGCGTGATCAAGCCATGGCTATTCAAAAACAACTGGCCCAAGAAGAAATTGAGTTGAGCGAAGATAACATCCGGATTTTGATTTCCGGCGACCAGAAAATAAAGTTACTGGAGATTGACGGCTTGACCAATGAGCGGGTGGTAGAGATGATCAATAAAGCCATCAAAAAAAGCCAGGAAGTAGCCGCGCGCAAGTTGGCAGAAATGAGCGGCGGCCTGTCCGGAATTCTTAAAGGCCAAGGTCCCTTAGGAGGTTAAGAAAGTGAACATATTTGTGACCGGCTCGATATCCTTTGACCAGGTAATGTCCATGCCCGGCCGGTTTAGCGATTATTTACAGCCTGATAAACTTCACATTTTAAATGTCAGTTTTCTGATGGAGACTTTTTCCCGGCATTTCGGTGGCACTGGCGCCAACCAGGCATATACTTTGGCGCTTTTGGGTTGGCGTCCCAGGTTAGCCGCCACTGTCGGGACTGATTTTGGCTCTTATCGTTCGCATTTGACTAAAGCCGGGGTCGATTTGAGCTTGGTTAAGAAAGTTAAAGATAAAACCGCTACCGGCTGGGCCATGACCGATCGGGACAATAACCAAGTTTGGGGTTTTTATTCCGGAGCCATGAAGTATGCCTCAGGAGTGTCTTTAAAAGATGAGCTAACCAGCCATGACTGGTTGATGATTACTCCCAACGACCCGCGGGCCATGGTCAACTATGCCCGCCAGGCAGCTAAAATCAATGCTAGCTGTTTGTATGATCCGGCCGTACAAATTCCCCGGTTTTCCCGCCAGCAGCTGCAGCAGGGAGTTAAGTCCGCCAAAATTATTATTGGCAATGACTACGAAGTGGCTCTGCTGATGAAGCAAAGCGGTTTAACCCAAAAACAACTGCTCAAGGATAAGCGGATTTTAATTTCTACCGGCGGGGCCAAGGGTTCATTGGTGATTACCGCCGGGGAAAAAATCTTGATCCCGATTGCCCAGGCCAAGTCGGCAGTAGACCCGACCGGAGCCGGCGATGCCTATCGGGCCGGATTTTTAGCCGGATATTTAAAGCAACTGTCCCTGCCGGTTTGCGGCCGGATGGGGGCTTTAGCCGCTGCCTATACGGTGGAAAGATTCGGCACCCAAACCCATCATTTCAACTTGACCCAGTTTAGAAAAAGGTATAAAACAAACTTTGGCCATGAACTACGATATTCGTGATTTAAAATTAGCCCCGGCTGGCAAGTTAAAAATTGCCTGGGCGGCCCGGCAAATGCCGGTACTTCAATTAATTAAAGACAGATTTAGCCGCGAAAAACCTCTTCAAGGTATTCGTTTAGGGGCTTGTCTCCACGTCACCAGCGAAACCGCCAATTTAATGGCCGCCCTTAAGCTGGGCGGGGCGAAAATTAGCTTGTGTGCCTCGAACCCGTTATCGACCCAAGATAGTGTAGCCGCCAGCCTGGTCAAAGATTTTGGCATCAGTACTTATGCGATTAAAGCTGAAAACTCTAAGACCTATTATCGGCATCTGGCGGCCGTTTTGGCCACCAAGCCGCAAATTACCATGGATGATGGGGCAGATTTAATCAGCTTATTACACCAAAAAAAACCAGGGCAAATCAAGAATATGTTTGGTTCATCCGAGGAAACTACGACAGGAGTCATCCGCTTAAGAGCCATGGCCAAAGACGGGGCGCTCAAGCTGCCGGTCATCGCCGTCAATGACAGCGATACCAAACATTTATTTGACAATCATTACGGCACCGGCCAGTCGACGATTGACGGAATTTTGCGGGCCACTAATATTTTATTGGCTGGTAAGAACTTCGTGGTGATCGGCTACGGCGATTGCGGCCGGGGAGTGGCCCGCAGGGCCGCTGGTATGGGCAGCAACGTCATCGTGGTGGAAACCGATCCGGTTAGGGCCTTAGCGGCCGGGATGGACGGCTTTAGGGCAATGACCATGAACCAGGCGGCCAAAATCGGTGACATTTTTGTGACGGTAACCGGAGATAAAAACGCCATCGACCTACCTAATATTAAGGCTATGAAAGACGGGGCCATTTTAGCCAACGCCGGCCACTTTGACTGTGAGATTAACGTCGCCGCTTTAAAAAAATCCAGCCCCAGGCCGAAAACCATCCGGCCTTTCCTGGAAGAATACCAGTTGGGTAGAAAAAAAGTTTATTTGTTGGGTGAAGGCCGGTTAATTAATTTGGCTGCCGCCGAGGGGCACCCGGCCGAAGTCATGGATTTGTCGTTTGCTAATCAGGCCTTAGCGGCAGAATACTTGGTTAAAAATAAAGATAAGTTAAAAGCCCGGGTTTATACATTACCGGAGAAACTGGATCAACAAGTGGCCAGACTTAAGCTCAAAGCCATGGGTTGGGGCTTGGAAAAATTAACCCGGGAACAAAAGCAGTATTTAACTTCCTGGCAAGAGGGAACTTAGAAAGACTCGATCTTGATCTTGGTTTCGACAGGGGGGTTAGAAAACGCCCGCCAGGCATTGCCCGAGCGTAAGAATACTTCCATAAACGGGTTGTCACCGCCGGACGAACCCGGGGCAAAAGCCAAATCACCGGACTTAACCGAAAAGTTACCGTTGGCGTAATAACCGGATTGGTAAATGTGGTTGACGACGACGCGGATCTTGCTGCCGGGTTTTAACTTGACCGAGGAATAGCGGATGGTGGTTTTGATATTGCCATAGCCGTCAATGTGAACGATGCGGTTGTTGGGGACCTTAGGAATGTAGCTGGTTGGCAGTTTCGGCCCTAAATATTTAGCTTTACGGCCGTTTAATAAACCGACGGTCGCTTCGGGGTAAAAATCGCGCGAGCGAAACTGCGAACCGTGGTTTTTGACTTTGATTAAACGAAATTCTTTGATCCGGTTTTTCACAAAACTAAAACACCAGCCGGCGTCGACCGCAGCCACTTGGACGCCGTTATCCAAAAGGGCGTATTTGAACTTTTCCCCCTCGTTTTCGTAGCGCTTTTTTTTGTCATCGGTACGGGGGGCAGTATTGCCGTAAATAAATAAACGGCGGCTGGGGTTATAAAGAGCCAGCTGGGCGATAATAAAGCCGGTATTTAAAGTGGAAAATGGCGGAGTCGAAGTGGTTAAAACTCTGGCGGTGGGGGAAAGGAACTTAAACCGCTGAACCACTTCGGCAAAAGACAAATCTCCGGTACCGTAATCAGCCACAACATGGATTAAAGGTGAGCTGGCCTTCATACACATATGATATACTTTTGACATGAGAATTGCCAGAGGAATCAGCCGTTTGTTCGAAGCCTTGGAAAAGCTGCCAGGCATTGGTCCCAAAACCGCCCAAAGGTTAACTTTTTATCTTTTACACAATCCGCAGGCAGAACTAGATAAGTTTGCTCAAGCCTTGAGCCGCTTGAAACAGGACACCAAAATTTGCTCGCTTTGTTTTAATGTTGACGAAAACAGCCCCTGCTGGATTTGCCTTGATCGCCAGCGCGATCAGAGTCTGATTTGTATCGTCGAAAGCCCCCTGGATGTGTTGGTGATTGAAAAAGGCGGTTTTTACACCGGGCTTTATCATGTTTTAGGCGGGGCCATTTCACCTTTAAATAACCTGGGGCCGGACGAGCTCCACCTTTATGATTTAATGCCGCGTTTGAAAGCTGGTAAAATAAGCGAAATTATTTTGGCCACCAACCCGAACATGGAAGGCGAGGCCACCGCCATGTTTATTGCCAAATTAGTCAAAGACAAACTGCCTAAAATTAACTTAACCCGGATCGGCCGGGGGCTGCCGATCGGGGCAGACATCGAGTACGCCGACGAGCAGACTTTAAGCCGGGCCTTTGAGGGGAGAAGAGAGTTTTAAGATGAGAGTTTACTTTGAATACTCAAAAGCCGAATAATCGTGTATCCTTAAACTATGGCAA
>JAUYJQ010000077.1 GCA_030699295.1 Candidatus Beckwithbacteria bacterium | reverse complement strand
ATAAAGCTCAATCCGAGCTTAAGCGAGCGGAATTTTTTTAAGTGCCGTTTGTAAGTCATCGGGCAGTGATGATTCCAAATTGATAATTTTGCCTGTCTGCGGATGGGTAAATGAAATTTTGTGGCTGTGTAAAAATAGTCTAGGGCACCAACTCCTGTCAGATTTGATTCTTTTTTTACCCGCATAAAACGGGTCAGCCACCAACGGATGATTTAAATGTTTAAAATGAACCCGGATTTGGTGAGTCCGACCGGTCCGGGGATAAGCTTCTAAAAATGAGTAGTCGGCAGAGGCAGAGATAACCCGGTAACCGGTAACGGCCTGCCTGCCGGTAATCTCAACCGCAAATCGATGCCGGTTTTGTGGATTTCGGGCTACGGGTAAGTTAATTTCACCGCTGTTTGGCTCCACCCGGCCGTGAACTAAGGCTAAATAAGCCTTGGTTACCTGGCGGTTTTTAAATTGGGCTTGTAACTTGGTTAACGCGGTTTGAGTTTTGGCGATAATCAATAATCCACTAGTGTCTTTATCCAGACGGTGAACAATTCCCCGGCGGGGTAAACTCGACGGCGGCAATTGGTCTTCAACAGTTGCCTGCCCCCTGGTCGTGGCTGCCCGATTCACCGTCAGCCCTGAGGGTTTATCGATTACCAGTAAGTAATCGTCCTGGAAAACTACCCGGTTATTTTTTTGCCGCACAAGTAATACACAAACTGGCGGTCGGATCTATCGCCAACCGGTCGGTGTCGATTAGTCGACCGCAATTTTCGCACAAACCAAACCGCCCTAATTTAATCCGGGTCAAGGTTTTTCTGATATTAATCAAGGTTTTGTCCACTTCCAACTTGAGGGCCGCCACCCGGTCATGGCCGGACTCTTCGGCGGCATCGGTATCGACAGCGGCATTATTGGTTATCCGATCGTCATCATTAAACGGATCTTCCAACTCCAAATTTTGGCGTCGTTTTTTAAGCTTTAACTCTTCTACCCGCAATTGCTGGGTAAGCGGCTTTAATACTTTGGAGGGAATTTTAATCTTAAACATAATCAAAGCGGCGCAATTTTTTCTTTTTAACTGACCGGGGCGTGTTAATAGTTATACCGGAACGAAAGAGTAAAATCAAGCCGCCGGCCAGCGCTAAACCGACCCCCCACCACTCAAACGGATGGTCTTCAAAAAAGCCTAAGCCGAGTTTCAAAACACCAATGAGAGCAAGGTAAGCGCCCGCTAACACACCGGTCTTCCAGTTAAAATTGCGGTAGTGCCTTTCCCAATAATTTATCATTAGGTAAGCCAGCCAAATCATTAGCACCCAAACCAACTGCACCGGCCAGCGCAACCCGTCCACTCCGGGAAAAGGCAAGCCCCAGCCACTTAAAGCTACCCGCCCCAAATTGCTGCCGGCAAAAAAACTACCTAAGCGGGCCAAGGCTTCAAAAATCAGCAATGACGGAATGACTGCTTCCAGCCAAAGCCATAAATCCAAACGTTTCTTCAAGCCGGCCAGGATTAAAACCGCGCTGGCTCCGAGCCAAGCGCCCTCAGCCGATAAACCGGGAAATTTAGTAATAAAAAGTATTTTGTACCAGCTCTGATTGAACTCGGCCCAATGAAGCAGAATAAAACCAAGACGGCTGGCGATTAGTGCCCCGATCCCGGCTAACAGCCAAGTATCCATGACGCCGACTTCATCCCAACCTTCTTCTTTAGCTTTCTGCCAAAGTTTAAAACCGCCGAAAAAGACACCCAAAAAAATTAACACCCCAAAGGTGTGAATCGACAACGGCCCCAGGCTTAATAATGTTGGCCACATATGTTTGTAATTAATCTTACCATACACTATACTGGTCTCCATGCTCGACGCCTCTCATGCAGTTATCGGCGCCTCTTTGGCCAAACTGGTTCCCAATCCTGTTTTAGGTTTACCCCTAGCCCTCGGTCTGCATTTTGTGGGCGACCTTGTCCCCCACTGGGATCTACGCACCCGCCATGTCAAACGGTCTAAATTAACCACCATCGCCCTGTCTTTAACCGATGCCGGCATCGGTTACGCCTTAGGCTGGTGGCTGTTTAATCAAACCGTTCCCTGGCCCTATTTGGCTCTAATGATGTTTATATCCCAGCTGCCCGACTGGATTGAAGCCCCGTATCACATTTTTGACTGGAAATTTCCCCCGTTTTCTTCGATCAAACATTTGCAAAGCCGCCTCCACCGCAAGCTCGATCTCCCCTGGGGCTTAATCTGGCAAGGGCTGATTGTCTTACTATTTATTGTTATCAGCCTCTAGAGACATAAGTACCGTTCCGGGTATCAATCACCACCGACTCACCTTGGTTGACAAACAAGGGAATTTTTACCGCCAAGCCGTTTGTTAAAACCGCCGTTTTATATAAGTTCGAAACGCTGTTGCCTTTTTCGCCCGGGCCGGTTTCCTTGACCACAAAGGTCATTTTTGCCGGCAACTCGACCGCTAAAGCCAGGTCTTCCCAGAATAAAACCTGAGCCTCTCCGCCCTCCTGTAAATAAGCTTTGGCCTCGGCTAAAACTTCGTTGGCAATTTCAATCTGCTCAAAACTAACCTTGTCCATAAAGGTACATTGATTCTTATCGGAAAAAAGAAACTGCATTTTTTTACGCTTGAGGCTGATTTCCTCCACCGAATTACCGGAAGAAAAAGTTTTTTGTACCACCGCGCCGGTTTTTAAATTGCGGACTTTCAGTTTAATATTGGCATTGCCCCGTCCCATCTTAGTAAATTCGTACTTAATTACCTGCATTGGCTCGCCTTCAAGCTCAAAGGCAGTCCCGTTTCTAAGCTGATTGACGTCGATCATATGGTAAAATTATACACGTTTAAGCCAGGGTGTTGGAATCGGTAGACAAGCACGACTCAAAATCGTGTGGAGCTTGCTCCATGCGGGTTCGACCCCCGCCCCTGGCACAGCGTAATAAATTGCTATGCAATTTAAACGCTGTAGGAACGTTGAACGTAAACGTTCTTACGTTCCACTACCCTTTCCGTGTCTTCTCCACGCCGTAAAACTTGATCCGGTCGCCCCGAAAACGCAGATCAATGGTGGCTAAGCGGCCGTTTCTATGCTTGGCAATAGTCAGCTTTAAGTTTTCCAGGTCCTCTTCGTCTTCGCGGTACATAAACATGACCACGTCGGCATCCTGCTCGATGCCGCCGGATTCGCGTAAATCCGCCAGTTGGGGCTTTTTGGTCCCGCCCCGGTGCTCGACCGCCCGGGAAAGTTGCGATAAAGCCAAAATGGGAATTTTCAATTCTCTGGCCAGGTTTTTTAATCCCATGGAGACTTCGGAAATTTCCTGGACCCGATTTTCGAGGTTGCGCGAGTGGGCTAGCTGTAAATAGTCAACGATCAGAAGTTCCACCCCATGCTCCACCTGCAGCCGCCTGGCTTTGGTACGCATTTCCATGATCGACATTCCCGGAGTATCGTCGACATAAAAAGGCGCCTCGGCCAGTTCACCCATTGCATCGGACAGGCTGGAAAAATCTTTTTCTGATAATTTGCCGGTTTTTAATTTCCAGGCGTCAATGTCTGCCTGGGCCACCAGCAGCCGATCGACCAACTCCTCCTGGCTCATTTCCAAAGAGAAAAACCCGACCGGGACTTTGTGTTGAACTGAGGCAGCCTGGGCAATGTTTAAAGCCAAACTGGTCTTACCTACCCCGGGACGGGCCGCCAGGATCAACAAGTTGCTCCGCTGCATGCCGGCCAAAACATTATTCAGATCGTTAAACCCGGTCGGCACGCCCCGCAAACCGCCGGCTTGTTTGTGAAGTTCGTCCAGGCGGTCAAATGACTGAGCCAAGGCGTCTTTGATCGGAATAAACTGGCGCTGCAGGTGCTGCTGCGATAAACCGAAGACCAACTTTTCCGCCTCATCCAAAATCTCAGTCACCGGTTTGTTTTCGGCAAAAGCATCCTCAACCATTCGGGAGGCAGCCGAAATCAGGTCTCTTTTGGTGGCCAGGTTTTTGACAATTTTGGCGTAGTTTAAGGCGTGAGCGCTGGTCGGCACCCGGTTGACCAGCTCGGTCAAGAAACTCATGCCGCCGATTTTTTTCAGGGCCTTTTTGCTTTTAAGTTTTTCCGACACCGTTACCACATCAACCGGGTCACGCTCTTCATAAAGACCGACAATAGCTTGATATATCAAGCCGTGTTTCTCGTTGTAGAAATGGCCCGGCTGTAAAATCGGCGTCACCTCCACGATGGCGTCTTTATCGATAAGCAGGGCGCCTAAAACCGACTCTTCCGCTTCAATGTTAGCTGGAGGGACTCGGAGTGGATCGGCCATAAAGGTTAACTTTTCCGCTCGAGGATCACGAGCTCGGTTTCTTCCGGCAGGATCAGTTTAGACACGACTAACTTGGTTTCTTTTCTTGGTTCCAGACCAACGGTTTTAATAAAATCATCAACTGTGGCTAACTTTCCAAAGTCGCGATTGTGTTCTTTAGTCTGGTAATGCATCGGAATTATTAGTCTCGGGCTCAAACTTTGGACCACCTTCCAGGCGGCTTGAGCATCAAGGCTGAAAACGCCGCCGACAGGGACAAATAAAATATCTACGCCTTCAAGCACCGCTAGCTGGGATTCATTTAAGGCCGTGCCTTGGTCACCCAAATGAACTAGCTTCATGTCTTCTGCCTCAATCAAATAAACCGTATTTGCCCCCCTTAACTTCCCCCCCTGATCATCATGCCAGCTAGCCAGACCGGTAATCGAAAAACCTTTCACCTCGTACTCGCCCGGCCCGTCAATGACTACCGGTGTGCCGCTAATCTGGCTTAAATCATCGTGATCATGGTGATTATGAGAAATCGTGACCACATCCGCCTCTGATTTTACTTGAAGAAAACCCGGGGCTTTGCCAAAAGGATCGGTCACCAACTTAGCGGCTTTGATTTTTAATAAAAAACTGGAATGGCCCAACAAACTTATCTCCATAAGCGTGCTTCATGTTAACACAAAGATTTTGCCTTGACAATTGATTTCAATCTCTGTTATAGTGCGAAACTAGCCCGATATGAAAAAAGAAGTTTTAATTGCCATTATTGCCGGTTTGGTTTTGGGTTTGATCATAACCCTGGGGATTTATACGGCTAATCGCTCCCTGTCCGCCCAAAGGACTAAAAAACAACTGCAAAACCAGCCGACGCCGACGGCAATACCGGCAGAAGCTAACGCCAAAAGCTTAAATCTGACTTCTCATGAAAATTATGATTTAGTTGACGCCAGCGACCAGACCTTAAACGGTGTTGCTTGGCCTAACGCGGTCATCGGTTTAATCAGCGAAACTGAAAGCCAGTTCGTCAAGGCCGATGAAGAAGGCATTTTTAGTCTTGAGCTCCAGCTGGTTAAAGGTTTTAACGAAATCACCCTAATCGCCACCGACGAGACCGAAGCCAGCCAAACACTAAACCTGATCCTCACCTACTCCACCAGTAAAATTGAGCCGCTGACATATGCCTTACCCGGATTAATTAAATCGGCCCACGCCGCCGAGGCTTCACCGGCAGGCGAGACGGTTACTGAAAAAATCAAAGAACGGTTACAGGATACGGTTAATGAAGGGCTGGTAAGCATCAAAGAACAATTAACCAGTAAAAGCACCGCTCCCAGGAAAAAGGCCTTTATGGGTAAAGTCACCAACCTTGATGAGTCGAGCCTTAATTTATCCTATAAAGAGCAGGATTTTGCCGTCAATTTACACGAAAATACCATTTACATTAAGGGCACAAATACCGCCATTGACCGTGAAGATCTCCAGGTCGACGACTTTGTTATTACCATGGGTTTTTATGACCCGAAAACAGAGGACTTTACCGCTGCCAGGGTCAGCCTCATCAATGAACCCGAACCGGCCATCAGCCGGCAATTAATCAAGGGAAAAATTACCGAAGTTGACGGCCAAAAAGTCAGCTTTAATAGTAAAAGCCTGACGCTGACTAAAAATACCGACCTTAAAGTTAACGGCTTAGACAAACCGGCCACCGAAGACCTGGCCTTGGGCGATAACCTGTTTGCCATTGTCACTCTTGACAGCAACGGTGATATCGACAAAGTTGATGCGGTTTATATTCTCCCCGGCAAGAACAACCCGGCCGGTCTGACACCGACTAATGTGAACGCCACCGAGTCGGCTGAATCGTCTCCGCCTACCCAAGATGGTGAGTAAACTTACCTCGATCAACCTCGGTTGCCGACTCCTTGACCTGGCCCTTAACTTTATTAAGCCCTGCTTACTGCCCGGCAAAACCGAGCTGCAGATTAAAAGACAAATTAATAGTTTTCTTAAAAGCTCCGGTGCCCAAGGCTTTGCCTTTCCTACCATCGTCGCTTTCGGCAACCATACTGCCAACATTCACCATAAACCCACCAACCGCAAACTGACCAACAATCAAATCGTGATGATTGACATCGGCGTCAAAATTAACGGCTGGTGCTGCGACATCACCAGGATGTTTTTTGTGGGCCAGCCCAAACCGATTTGGCTTAAAACCTACCGGCAGGTGCTTCGGGCTCAACAAAAAGCCATTTTCCACCTTAGAGGTGGAAAGTTAGACGCCTCGGCGGTGGATGCCGTTGCCAGAAAAATTATTCAGTTCCCCCACTCTCTCGGCCATGGCTTGGGCAAAAAAATTCACGGCCGACCCAAGATTGGTCCTAAATCCAAAGATATAATCAAACCCGACGATGTCATCACCATCGAGCCTGGTTACTACCTGAAAAATCGCTTTGGCATTCGCATCGAGGACACTTTATTAAAAACCGCCACCGGCTACCGGCCCTTGACAAAATTTCCTAAAAGTCTACAATCTTTATTACATGATTAAGCAACAGTTTTGCCGCTATCACTGGAGTAACTCTTAAGGGAGGCGGTATCATTGTGCATTTATACCCCTCCGAAAAAGAGGGGCTTTTTTATGACAAATTTAATTAAACCAATCAACCAGGGTTATTTTTACCGCCACTTTTGGTACTTAAAAGGAGGTGATAGTTAATGCTGGCTTAAAAGACAAATTTTTAACAAATATCACCTCCAGAATCTGGAGGTTTTTTATTAACAAATGAAAGGACTTTATGTCTAATAAAGAGGGACCGCCCTTGGTCCCATTAGAAAGGGTGGCAATGCCCACGATTGAAAGCACGGACAAGGCCACCCGAAAAATGATAACACAAATTAATAAGACACTGACTCCCCGGTTTCCCCTGCAAACTACGGGAAATGCAGTCGACTATGACACTATGCGATTCGCCACACTGGCTAATCTTAAGAATGAGCCACAGTTGAATGTGGGCCTCAGGGTCACTAGTAAGGACTATGCACTCTTGCCTGGCCAGCCGGTTAAGACTGTATCCGGCATGTGCTTATTCGGCGCCTCAGGGTTAAGCGGCATTGGCAGCAGCGGACAGGGTTTCAGCTTGACCGACCCAATAGCTTTAAGAAATGGCCTGCCAGAAAAAATTGTCAGAATTGAGGAAACACCGTTTCTGCACTCTTCAGAAACTCAAACGATCTTGCAGGTTACTCGGGCGCTCCAACTTTTAGCCGGAGAGGGTGTAGAGTGCTTTTTCCACCTACCTACAGTCGAGTACAAACTCTACCAGTTGGAACCGTTTCAACAAGGCAAACTGACTGCGGATCAGCTGGATACCCTGTTTGCCAAAATTGACCGACGGTCGGCTGACCTGTCTAAACTGGTGAGTAAAAGAATACCAGTTAAAACCGAAATAGGTAGTCCACTGGGGCCATTGGAAAATCTGCTGCAGACAAAAAAGGGCAGAACTAGCTTGGATGACTGTCTTGACTGTGCTAGCAAAGACCTACTTTTGGCAGCACAGATTAGGTCAGAAAAACCCAATAGTTTTCTCGCTCTTTGTGATCTATCCTATGTTGCCGGGTACTTAAAACAGGCAATGGCTGCTACGAGTCAAGGTGGTGGCTGTTTGGCTGTAGACATGAGTCAAGAGAAAAAAATCTTTGATTACACCAAAGAGGCAGCTAAGAATTTGGGTATCAACTTGACGATGGCGGTAATGTTGCTGGCTCCGGCAACAGTAACTTTAAACGGTCTGCATGGTAAAGACAGCCTATTCATGCACCAACCGGACGGTTTGTCACCGCTGACGGAACAAAAAATAGTCTTTCGGGCGGCAAAAGGAGGTAAACAATGACCAAGTTAACCCCTGTGTTAATCGACAACTTGATTCGAGGCGCCAGCTTACTATCTTGCGGTGGCGGCTTAAAGTTTAGCGAACAAATCAAGCTGGCTAAGGGTAAAAGGGTTCAGCTGGTTAGCCCAAATGAGCTAAGGTTAAACGATTGGTGCGCGACGGTGTCTGAAGTCGGCGCCGCTGATGCGCCGGTTATGGCTAAAACTAAACTGCCTCAAGCCATAAAACTGCTTGAGGCAAAGACGGGTAAAACCATAACTGCTCTGATTCCGCCGGAAGTCGGCCAGGAAGCCATTGTCATCGACGCAGCGGCAATAACCGGTTTGCCGATCGTGGATTCCGACCTGGCCGGTTGTCGGGCCGTTCCCCGCTTGAGCAATCTGGCCCTCGTTATCCTGGGATTAAAATTTACCATGTCTCCGGCGGTAGTTTTAACCGCCGTTGGAGATAGCCGCTTTATCTCCCAGCAATCTAACTTAAAGACAGACGAAACCAAAATCCGCCGCCTGGTACCCCGAGATCAGGTCGTCACTTTAGTCGGTGGCCTGGTTCAGGCTAAAACCATCTGTAGGTATCTCAACTACAGCTCTTACACTACTGCTATAAGTTTAGGGACAGCCTTGGGGCGAAAACAATCACTCAAACTAGTTTTACCCACGCCGGTTTTGTTCGGGCCGAAAACAGCCATTGTTCTGGCGGTTCATTCTGGTACAGCCCGCGGCTTTGATAGTAAGATAGTAACCATGATGAGTGCCGCCGGACGACTAAAACTGACCGTGGAAAACGAATACATGAAGCTGGAGACAGACCGGCAAACCTTTGCCTTTCCTCAGTTGATCATGGTTTTTGATTCGGTAAACGGCCGAGGTGTTCATAGCAGCGAGTTAACTCAAGGGAAAAACTTTGATCTTGTCGTCGCCGATGCCTTTGCTTTCTGGAAGGAAAAATTATGAACCAGTTAACAAAAACTCTCGCTCAAAGCGTCTTCGACCAATGCTTTGGTCTAAAACATAAAGAGTCAGTCTTAGTAGTGACCGATAAAGATAAACTCAAGGAAGCTGTTCTGTTTCTCTCAGCGGCTAAGCAAATCACCGACAAGGTTGAAATGCTTGAGTTTAACACCATGACGGAAAATGCCCAGGAACCGCCGGCAGCAGTGGCAAAAAAAATGACACAGGCTGACGTAACCTTGCTGGTCACTACCTACTCCCTGTCTCATACCAGGGCACGAAAGAAAGCCAGTCAAGCCGGCGTGAGGATGGCCAGCTTGCCCGGGATTACCCAAGGTATGATCATCAGGACCCTGGCTATTGACTATCAATCAATTGCCAAACTCAGCCAAAAAATCGCCCGGGTTTTAACCGACGGCAAACTAGTCTCCATCACTTCCCCTGGAGGGACCAACCTTGAATTGTCGATCGCCGGCCGCCGGGGTATTGCCGACACCGGTTTGTATATAAAACCCGGAGATTTCGGCAACTTACCGGCAGGCGAAGCCTTTACCGCTCCGCTGGAAAATTCTGTCAACGGAGTGGTAGTTTTTGACGGCGCTTTTGCCGATATTGACCTGGATTCTCCCATCAAACTGGAGATTATAAACGGCCGGGCGGTAAATATTACTGGTAGACAGGCTGCCCAACAACTCCGGAACTTGATTAAACAAATCGGAGTCAAGGCTGGTCTGATTGGCGAATTTGGCTTGGGCACCAACCCGGCGGCCAAGCTTTCGCCCGAAGTTCTGGAGGCTGAAAAAGTTTATGGCACTTGCCACCTGGCTTTGGGTAATAACCTCGGTTTCGGCGGCACCATCAATGTCCCCTTTCACTCTGACGGGATTATATTAAAACCAACGGTTACCATTGACGGCCGGGTAATTCTCAAGGACAATAAAATAAACCTATGAGTAAAAACTTAATCAAACCGCGAACACTTAAAGGTTTTCGCGACTTTTTGCCCGCTGAAAAAAGAAAGCGGGATTTTGTGATGGGAAAAATTAAGCAGACTTTTGAGCTTTTCGGCTTTGAGCCATTAGAAACCCCCACCCTGGAATATGCTTCTGTTTTACAGGGAAAATACGGCAAGGAAGCCGATAAATTAATCTATACTTTCACAGACCGGGGCGGGCGTGAGCTGGGTTTACGCTATGATCAATCAGTCCCCACTGCCAGATTTTTAGCTCAGTACCAGGGACAATTACCGCAATATTTCCGCCGCTATCAAATTCAAAATGTGTTTCGGGCAGATAAGCCGCAATCAGGCCGCTACCGGGAGTTTGCCCAATGCGACGCTGATATTTATGGCTCGGATTCCTACTTGGCAGACGCCGAAATCCTGGCAGTTTATTATGCCATCTATGCTAATCTAGCCGTCCCCAAAGTAGTCATCAAATACAATGACCGGGTCACTTTAATCGACAATCTCCGCCCCTTCGCCACTAAAACCGTGGATGTTTTTTCATTGATTCAGTCAATTGACAAACTGGACAAATTATCCCAAGAAGAGGTTATAAACGAATTAGAACAAAAAGGCTTGAGGCAAAACACAGCCAAACAGGCGATTGACGCGGCCAAACAAACCCAACCATCAGCCAATTTAAAACAAATCATTGCTGCCGCCAAAACTCTGGGTGTACCTCAGGACTCGCTGGAATTTTCCCCGATTCTGGCCCGGGGTTTGGATTACTACACCGGTCTGATTTTTGAAGGTTTTATTCCTGATTATGCCAGTGGCTCGGTCGGCGGCGGCGGGCGCTATGACAACTTAATCAAACAACTCTGCGGCATCCAAATTCCGGCTGTCGGCTTTGGCTTGGGTTTTGACCGGACGGTTGAAGCCATCACTCAACTAAACTTATTACCTCAGGAGTTAACCGGAGCTAAAGTTTTAGCAGCCGTGTTTGACAATCCCCAGCCGGCCTTAAAAGCCGCGGCGGCCTTAAGGCAGAAAAATATCAGCGTTGAAGTTTTTCCGGCAACGGAAAAAATCGATAAACAGTTAAAATATGCCAATAAAAAAGGCATTCCTTATGTCCTCATGATCGGCCCGGACGAAGCTGGCAAGAACGTTGTCACCTTAAAAGATATGACCACCGGCAAACAAGAAAGTTTAACTTTAGATCAAGCCATCGATGTCCTCACGCGCTAAAGCCTACCTGGCCCTAACCACCATGGCGATCATTTGGGGAGTGGCTCTGCCGTTGGTCAAGCCGTCGCTTAGCTTTGTCACCCCTCACCAATTTCTTTACTTACGCTACTTAATCGCCGCCCCGCTGATGTTACCGGTATTAATCTCTTACGCTTTTAAACTTAAATTATCCTTGAAAACTTATTTGAAAATTATTGCCCTGGAAATTTTGGGCACGCCGATTGCCCTACCAATCCTCTACCAAGGACTCAAACTAACCAGTGCTTTGGAAGCTTCACTCTTGGGTGCCGCTGGGCCATTATTTACCGTCATCGGCGGGATAATTTTCTTGAAAGAGAGAGAAGAAAAACGGGAGTGGCGCGGCTTGGTGATAAGTTTTTTCGGCACTTTAATTTTAGTGCTTGAACCGCTCATCACCGGCAGAAACCATAGTGTTGGTTTCTCACTCATCGGCAACCTGCTGATTCTGCTCCATAATTTGATCAACACCACCTATTTGCTCTTAGCTAAAAAAATTTACCGGCAGCTACCCAAGTTGTTTGTCACTAGCATTAGTTACCCGGTGGCCTGGGCTTGTTTGGGTGGCTTCTTAATCTTTACCGGCCAATCGACGGCTATCAGCCTCCTTAATACCCCGGCGGTGGCTTTGGCTGCCGGCTATATGGCCATTTTCGGCTCAATTATTGCCTTCGCCCTGTTGCTCTACGGCCAGAACTTAATCGAGGTTTCCGAAGCCTCGCTGTTTAGCTACCTTCAGGGAATTGTGGCTATTCCCGCTGCCTGGATTCTCTTGAACGAAATGCCCACCTGGCCGATGGGGCTGGCGATAATCCTGATTGCCGCTGGTGTCATTATGGCGGAAAAACGTGTATAATTGTTCCTCATGAAAGCCAAGATTCATCCTCAGTATTATCACGATTGTGTGGTTACCTGCGCCTGCGGTAATAATTTTACCACCGGCTCTGTTCAACATGAAATTAAGGTGGAGATTTGTTCTGCCTGTCACCCGTTTTTTACCGGCAAAATGAAGTTTGTCGACACTCTGGGCCGGGTGGAAAAATTCCAAAAGCGAATGACAGCCGCCAAGGACAACCAGTATCTTAAAAAATCCCAGCGTAAACAACTTAAGGTAAAAGAAGAATCCAAACGCCCGGAGACTTTAAAAGAAATGTTAACCGGAAAACCGTGACCGACCCTATCCCCGCCTATCTTAAACCAGAAATTAACCGGCTTGACCAAAAAATTGCCGAGGCCAAAGCCACGCTTGACGATCCTCAACTCAAAGATTTAGCCCAGGAAGAGCTTAATCAGTTAGAGGCCCAAAAACAGGCTCTGCTCAATATTCCACCCCGGGGTGGAAATGAGACACCCCGGGGTGGAAAGCCGGGCGGCAATTCTGTCATCATCGAGGTCCGGCCCGGAGCCGGCGGCGAGGAAGCCAAAATCTGGGCCGAGGACCTGCTCAACATGTATACCCGCTTTAGCAACGGCCAAAGGCTGGAAGTGCTCAAGCTAGCTGACGGCGTGGTTAAAATTAAAGGCAAACAGGCCTATTCTTTATTCGCTTTCGAGGCCGGTGTTCACCGGGTCCAGCGCATCCCGACGACCGAAGCCCACGGTCGCCTGCACACCTCGACGGCCACGGTAGCGGTTCTG
>JAUYJQ010000045.1 GCA_030699295.1 Candidatus Beckwithbacteria bacterium | reverse complement strand
TTAGTCAAAACCAAGCCCAATATTCGTTACAACAGGCGGCAAAAACGGGCCGACTATCCCTGGGATAAAGCTTATGTTAAAAAAATGGACGCGCTTTTTGAAATACCGCAAATACCCCACCAAACCATTACCAATGATAGTAACGGCTCAACTCATCTATTAAAGCAATTGCCACCTTGGCTTTCGGCGCTTTCCTGATTTTTTTAGTGTAACCGGGCAAAACCAGAATCACTTCGTTATCTTCACTGCCAAAGCCGATATCTTTCCGTGAAACGTCATTATAAACCGTGGCGTCAGCACCGGGTTGGATACTGAATTTTTTGGGCAAACCAGACTCTGCTTTAAAACCAACGACTGTAATTTTGGGGTTGAATTTTTTTATTTGGGCTAAGATCTTGACTTGAGTTTCCAGGCGCAACTCTTGTGGTTTATGGCTGGATATCTTTCCCCTTCGACTACACTCAGGGCGGAAATCGCCAACAGCGGCGGTATGGAAAACCAGGTCAAACCGGGGGGCATATTTTTTAACTAAAGCCAACAGATCTTTACCAGTTGTAAAATCTTTTGGCCCCAGCAATAGCCGCACCTTGGCTCCTCTTCGAGTAGCGGCCGCGGCAATTGCCGCCCCCATCTTGCCGCTGCTTAAATTAGTAATGAACCTAACAGAGTCGATCGACTCGCGGGTCGGCCCGGCAGTCACTAAGATTTTTTTATTTTTTAGACTGGTGTTTAACTCCAACCGATCAGCCACAGCAGCAACAATTTTCCTTAATTCCTCCAGCCGGCCCAAGCCTTCATAGCCGCAGGCCAGCATGCCGGCAACCGGATTAATAATCTGATAGCCCAAGCTCTGCAAACGGCTTAAATTATCTTTAACTGCCGGGTGCTGCCACATATTTGAGTTCATTGCCGGGCAGATCATTACCGGAGCTCTCGTGGCCAACACCGTGGTGGTCAAGAAATCATCGGCAATACCATGGGCTAATTTTGCCAGCAGATTGGCGGTAGCCGGGACGATTAAAATCAGGTCGGCTTTATCCGCCAGCTCAATGTGCTCCACTTTTCGCTTGGTCAAAATTTTCCGGTAGTCAAACTTAGGTTCAAACAAATCAGTGTAAACTTTATGGCCGGTAACCCGCCTCAACTGTGCCGGCTTAACAAAATTTGTGGCGCTCTGGGTCAGCACCACAAAAACGTCAAACCCCTGTTTTTTGAGTAACTTCACCAAGTCTACGGTTTTATAAGCCGCAATCCCGCCGGAAACCCCCAACACAATGGTCTGTTTCTTTAACATTAGTGTGTATTAAACCACAAAATGTCTTTTTGTACCGCCGTATCCCAGGTTATAATCCCGAGCGCAGTCGAGGGACTTTTTAAATTATGATCGGCGCCGGGGTAAACATTAAGCTCAACTTCTTTGTCTTTATCTTCTAGGGCTTTGGCTAGGTCTTGGGACCATTTTACCGGGACAGAGTCGTCAGCCGTACCCTGGTGAATTTGCACCGGCGCGTTAATCCAGTGGTAATACTCATGGATCGAAAACTCGTCGCTGTCGTATTGAGCTTCAAAGCCGGCGACGACCTTTCTTAAGGCCTTGCCGAAATCGTCGTGTTCATCGGTGTAATAAAGAATCGAATAGGGAAACGGTTTGCTTACCGGCGCCCAAAGCGTGGTCGGGTAGTCTTGGCCGGAAATTTCCAACACCGATAAGGCAATCTGGCCGCCGTTGCTATGGCCCCAAATCGAGATTTTGTCCGTATCGGCTTGGGGTAAGTTCTTAACTGAGGCAATCAGCTGTAAGACTTCGATCGGCCGCCAAAACCGGTCTTCTAACACATTAACCGGCGGCATGTCTGACTCAGCAAAACCCAAAAAGTCCGGCGCTAAAGTTATAAAGCCATTTTGAGCCAAGACCTCGGCGGCCCGCCTCGTGCCGACGCCGGGCTGATACTCTTCCCGATCGACGTAACCGCGAATCATGATCACTACCGGGAACGGACCCGATCCTACCGGTACACCTGCCTGCGCAGGCAGGTGAATCTGCCCGCTGACTTTTTTACCACTAACCCAATAATAGAATTTATCCGCCTCGACCCAAATTCCGTCAGGGGTAAACAGCCTTTGTCTTAACTCTGGAAAACTATATTTCTCCAGTGGCTTGACCACAACCAAGTAGGGCGCTTCCGGAGATAAAAACACCTTTTTCTCTTTCGGCCAGAAATACCAAGCAGCAACACTCAAAACTAATGCTCCTGCCATAATTACAATAATTTTTCTCATAGGTGCTATAATATAATATTAATCGAATTATGGCTCAAGACCAACAAGAAAAAACACCACCTTCATCTCAACTCGAATTTACCTATCGAGAAGAACGATACCCAGCCCCACTTGTCCAAGATTTACAGAGTCTTCAATCACTTTACCTTGAAAGAACCTATCCAGTACTAAAGAAGCTGGCTACTAGCCTAAAACCAAAATCAGCTGACGATCAAACCAAAACAGGGCTAGCCTTAGTCTTATTTTCCTCTCCGGACGATCCTTTAGACCCAAAGTCAACTAATTTGATCGATGTGATGGATAAAAATCCAACTCATAATTATATGCGGGGTAAAGATTTCGCCGCCGAGACTTATATCTTAATTCCGGCAATTTCAGTGCCGGTTCGCAATGAAGTACGACCATCGGTTGATTTTATAACCGCCGGGGCAATTGCCGTCCCGGGCAAAATTTTGTTTGGTGAAAATATGCCAGGCACTGATTTAAACGTAAACAAAATAACCGTAGACAAACTCAAAGCTATTTTACCGAATAAAGCTTTCCTAACGCACTAGGGATTTAAGAATATCCAGGTTTTTTTTATCCGGGCCTTGATTATCAAAACCGGGTGTTTCAATAATCAAAGGCAGCTGCTTTAACAGAGGGTGATTGACATATTCGGCTAAAACCTTTAGTCCCATTTTGCCTTCGCCCAAGTTAGCATGACGGTCATGGCCGGAAGCAAATTCA
>JAUYJQ010000036.1 GCA_030699295.1 Candidatus Beckwithbacteria bacterium | reverse complement strand
CTGCGCCTGATCCCCCGCAGTAATAGCCACCCTGTAAACAGGAGCGGCAAAACCATGACCGCGGCAAATAAGTAATTATTATCCGGGCTCACCCGGCCGATTAAAAACTTGACCGGAACCAACAAGACATTTTTTAGGCTCAAGCCGCCGATAACCCCACCCCAAACCGTGCCGCCGACTGCCTGCCCCCCTGCCAGTTGTTTTATAAAAGTCGGCAGCCAGGGAAAAAAGCCAACGGCGATTACCAGCCAGGCCAGCATTAATGGCTTGACTTCAGTTTTCTTGACCCAGCCAAGCTGGGCCGGGAAAATAAATACCGCCAAATAATGGCTGTATAAAGCGGCCAGTGAAGCCACTGTGTAAACAAACCATTTTTTATTGAGTAAGGCCCAAAACGAAGCGGTCACTGCCAATGTCACCAGGCTGTACATCCGCGCTTCCTGGGAATAATAAATATGCAGACCGGATGTAGCAAGTAACAGGGCAGGCCACTTGCCCCCGAGTTTATAAACCAGCCAAACGGTCACCGCCCCAAAGATAACCGAGGGCAAACGCAGGGCAATTTCTGAGTAACCAACCAGCTGACTGAAGTAAAAGTTAACTAGGTATGAAAGCGGCGGGTTAAAATCAGTCGGCAGATAAACCTTAAATAACTCCGGTAAGGAAAACTGGCTGATGGCTTTAAACTGGATGGCTTCGTCCAGCCATAACGGCTGGTCCAGATTAATCAATCTAAGAAATAATGCCAGAATTAAAATTAATCCGATCATTTAGTAGCGGTTGCCTTTCGTCAGTTTATCCCAGGCTCCGCGCCAGATACCCCAGTCATGAACCAGCTTAAAGACAATAAATCTGGGTTCGGCAAAAAACAGGCTTTTGAAAAGACCGCTGATCAGGCTAAACCCCGGGTTATATTTCACAAGAGTAACGATTATACCCAAACTACTTAGTTTATACTGTCTCTTCCCGATCCAGTAGGCTTGTGAAAAAACATCTTTGAGCAAGTCAGGGTTATGATGGTAAAATTTTGCCCGGGTGGCTTTGGGCTGGTAACCGAGTTTACTGACCAAAGTCCAGTCGTCGGTATAACCGATGCTGTCAAAACCCTTAACCCGCAAAAACTCGCTGGTTAAAACCGCCCGGAATACCCGCTTTTGACCCCGATTGCCAACCATGCTGGCCGTCTTTCGGCCTTGATTAAAGTTCCAGCACCTGGCCCAAACATTAGTCCAGTTTTTCACCCATTCTTCACCCGACCAGGTGCCGCGGGCCTGACTTAAAAAAATCGGCTTAGTTAAAACCACCAGAAAATCAGGCGAAAACTCCATGTCCGCGTCGACAAACACCAACACCTCACCTTTGGCCTGATTGACGGCCAAATTACGGGCTTTGGCCGGCCCGAGATGCGCTTGTGACAAAAGCCTGACCCGTTGATAACTTTGAGCCAACTGTTTAACCACTGAAGCAGTTCCATCAGTCGAGCCATCATCAACTACCAAAATTTCTAAAGGCAAGTCCGTCTGCTGCTTTAAAGACTCCAGGCATAAACCAATAGTGTCCACCTCGTTATAAGCCGGAATGATCACCGAAAGCGATAGTTGCCTCATCTGTCTAAATTAAACACGTATTTGGCTTCATTTGGCAAGGACCGGGTATCATTTAAGTAAATTATATTCCGGTTGCTGTAGTAACTGACAAATAAGTTTTGCGGCTCAATGAATTCATCGCTGCCGATAACAAAAGCCGTCTCTGCCATAGGAACAGCTTGGTTTATCTGCTGACCCAACTCGTACCCCGGCTGGAAACTGTGGGTAACCATCAACGCTTGGTAAAAAGGATTACGTTCCCAAAAAACCAGCAGGGCAAAAACAATCACTAGTGCCGGTTTGGCCCGGATGAATAAGTAAGCTGTGGCTACTGCCAACCAGGGAATGAAAAAGATATTAAAGTAGTCGTGGACAAAAACCACGTTAGAAAAGATCAGCGGATAAGACAGTCCCCAGCCCAGTAAAACCCAAAGCAAGCGCTGACGCTTGATAAGCGTGCTCAAAACCGCCGCGCCTAAAAGTGTCAGGGTGTAAAAAGCCGCCAGCCGCCCCTTTTCCAATATTAAATAGTTCCACCAGGTAAATTCTGGTGGCGGCGATAGGTTCAACCGAAGCAGCAGCGCTTCCAACAAGCCGCCACCTACAGCTGAGCCGGTTAATAAATAAGTGTGACCCAAGTGGAGAAAAAAAATAATTACCAGGATAATCCCGGCTTTAACCAGCCACTGCCGCCGCTTATTTAACAAAAGTAACCAGGGGTAAAGCCAATACCCCGCCCAACCGGAAAGGCCGTTTAAAATCACCATCCAATAAAAACTTCGCTTTTTCCCCTGAAGGAAAAAAAGCAGGGAGGCCAAGCTGAAAAAAACTATCAAGGCTTCCTGTGACGGCATTCGGGAAAAATAGCGCCACATTGGGGTCAGGCCAACCGCCAAACCGGCCAGGCTCGCCCAGGGTTTAAACTTTAAATAGTTAAAGAGCTGAACCAAGACTAATAAACTACCGATTGTAAACACCAGCGGCACTAACCGGGCCTGCCAGTCTCCGACGCCAACAAGCTTAAACCAGCCGGCCATGATTAAGGTTAATAGCGGCGGATAATGGGTGTAAAAACTTTGCGGCTCCTCGATGACGCCAAACTCAGTCACTTGACCTAATCGGCTGGTCAATAAACCGACTTGCAGATAGTTTCTGGCAATATTTGAGTAATAAACGCCGTTCCAGTCGTGATGGCCGATAAACGGCTTGGTAATCCCCAAAGTCAGCAAAATGATTAAACCAATTAAACCAAGTTTGAGCATAAATCCAAGTATTGCCGGCTGATTTTATCCCAGGAAAATTTTAGGGCCTGTTGACGATTGTTCTTACCACCCAGTTTCAAGGCATTTTTTAATCCATCGGTATAACTATTTAAATTGGCCGGATTCACTAGAATTCCCGCCTTGCCTACCAGCTCCCGCCTGATCGGGTCATCATTGACCACTACCGCTAGTCCAGAAGCCATAGCTTCCAAAATACTGATCCCATAGGCTTCGCTGCTACCAGACGGTAAAGTGTAAACACGGCAAGCGCGGTATACCCCGTCCAAATCTTGATAGTCAACCTGAATATTCCGGTAACGCCCGCCCAAAAGCTTGCGGCCAAGACCGTTAATCTTGTCTTCCTGTTGACCAACGACCAGTAAACTGGCTACCGGCAAACGACTGACGGCGGCAATCGCCAAATCCACCCGTTTAAATTTTTGCGGTCCGGCGACTACCAAAATTACCGGCGGCTTTAAACCATGGTTAAACTTGTCCCCGTCCGGCCGGAATCGATTGGTGTCAACGCCGATGTTGATCGTTTCAATTCTGGCTCTATGATTAATGGTCTTGGCCCACTGCGCCTGCCAAGAAGTGGCGGCCACAAAACAATCGGGTTTGAGCCACAAATTAACTTTATCGTCCCAGCCGATGCCGGAAAAACCGGCTAAAATTAACTTTGTCCGGTGCTGCTGGCAAAATCGTTTACAAAGCAAGCTCATCCAACCATTATTTAAAGCCATGATAATATCCGGCGGATCGTCGTTGAATTTAGACAAACTCTTTTGAGTGAACTGCTTGATTGCCAAACTGGGCGAATCCAGGAATAAATAGCTTAAGCAGTTTGACCGGCCGGGCAGCGAGTCGCCGTGATAAACTGTCAAATCGACTTTATCTTTGATCCGGGCGGATAATTCGGCTACAAATGTTTCCACGCCCCGGCTGACTAAACCGGAATAAAAACTCAAGATAGCTAATTTAATTTTTTTGTTTGGCATAGAGTAACCGCCAGGTGACGGCGGCAATCAAAAGGTTGGTTAAAAGCAGTGTCAGGCTGGCCGCCAGCGCCGCTCCGACCGCCTGAAACCGCGGCGTCAGCCACAAATTTAAGCCAACAATCAACCCTAGTTGAACCAAATTTAGATAAAAGAAAGTTTTGGCCTTAGCCGCAAAGTAAAGCAGGAATGACACCCAGGGAGCGCCGGCAATAAAGCCAAAAAAACCTATCGCCAAGATCTGCACCGGCAGGATAGCTCCAAGATACTCCGCCCCGAAAATCAGTTGCACCAGCCAGGCCGCCAAGGGAATCATCACCAGGACTGCCGCGCCGATTAGCAAAGATAGCCGGACGGCTTTAAACAAATAAACTCGGCTGGTAGCCAAATCCGGAAACGAGGCAAACCGGGGAGCAAACACCAGTGACAATACCGAGGCTAACTGAATCACCGGCATAAAAAACCGGTAAGCCGCCTGGTAAATCCCGGTCGCCTCCGGTCCAACCAGTTTTAACAGCAAAACTGTGTCAATCCGGCTGTGGACAGCGGCAACAATAAATCCCAAAGTCAGCCATTTTTGAAAACCAAAAAACTGCCGCTTAACCTTAGCCTCTATCTTAGCCTTTAAAAATTTCCAGTCGATCAAAAATACCCCGACCGCCAACGCCGCCAGATTGCCCCCCAGATAGGCGGCCAGGCCGGCAATTATTGTTAACTTCCCCAACCAGTAAAACAGACCGATCCCGGCGAGCCGGGCCGAGCTGGTAATGTTCTCCAGAACCGAGTCAGCCAGAAATCGTTTTTGCGCCCGAAGCAGCGATCGGGGGAACCGTGACCAGAAAACTACCGGCACAAACAAGGCACTAACCAGCAGGGGCAGTTTAAGCTGGGGGTGAATCCAGTCGGCCACCAGGTAACTTAACAGGGCAAAACCGGCGCCGACCAAAAAGCCTAAGCGCAATTTGAGTTTAAAACCGTAATGGATAAAGGCCGCCGCTTCCGGCCCCTGGCGGCTGGAAAACTTAACAATGGCGTTGGAAATCGCCAATTCCAAGGCATCGGTAACGATCACTGCCACTGCTAAAGCCGTGGCATACAAGCCAAAGCTAGCCGGCCCCAGCCACCGGGCCAGCAAAAAAATACTGGCAGCCGATAACAGCGTCGATAAAGCCATGCCCGCGGTGACCACGGCTGTATCTTTAATTGTTTTAGTTTGAAGAAATTCAAGCACTTTTGGCTACCAAAAGAATGCCCGCCACAATTACCGCCAAACCCAGCCATCTTAAAGACGGCACCGGCTCGTGTAAAACAAAACGGGACAAAGTCACGGTTAAAACATAGGAAAAGGCTACCAGCGGGTAAACAAAGCTTAAATTTTCGCGAGTGAGAACCATCATCCATAAAATCAGGCTGACTCCATAAAAGGCCAAACCGAGTAAAACCAGCGGGTTGGTAAAACTTCTGACAAAATCAAACTTACCCACCTGATTCATCCCGGCTTTTAAAATCAGCTGCCCAAGAGCGGCCAGAATGATCGGTACAAAGATCAGGACAAAGCGCATTGACTATGATATTATCATAAGGAGAATGCAGGTTCTAGTTGCCGGCGGTGCCGGTTTTATCGGTTCTCACTTGTGTCAAAGTTTATTAAAAGACGGTTTTCGGGTCATCTGTCTTGATAATTTTTTGACCGGCAAGAAAGCCAACGTGGCCCCTCTGCTGTCCCAGCCAAAATTCCTGCTGATTAACGCCGATATCAGCAAGCCCCTGCCGGAAGTCTTAAGCGAAGAAAAAATCGACTATATTTTCCATTTAGCCAGCCCGGCCAGCCCCAATGCCTCCAGCCCGCTGTCTTACATGAACCTGCCTTTAGAAACCATGGACGCTAACTCGATCGGCACCCGGAGATTGTTAAGATTAGCCCGCAAGCAAAAAGCCAAGTTTTTATTTGCCTCCACTTCCGAGGTCTACGGCGATCCCAAAGAACATCCCCAGCCGGAAAGCTACTGGGGCTACGTCAACCCGATCGGCGTCCGCTCCTGCTATGACGAAAGCAAACGCTTCGGTGAGGCCTTAACCTTTGTTTACATCCGCCGCTTTAAATTAAACGCCCGGATTGTCCGGATTTTTAATACCTATGGCCCGCGCATGGATATCAAAGACGGGCGGGCGGTGGCTAATTTTATCGTTCAGGCGCTGACCCATGAACCGCTGACTATCTACGGCAAAGGCAAACAGACCCGCAGTTTTTGCTTTGTTGACGATCTGGTTATCGGCCTTAAAAAAGCCATGCTGACCGACACGACTAAGGGCCAAGTGATTAACCTGGGTAATCCGGAAGAGTTTTCAGTCTTGGACCTGGCTAAAAAAATTAAACGGGCCACCGGTTCTGACTCGCCGATCAAAATTGAGGCCATGGAACTGCCTGAAGACGACCCGGAAAAGCGCCGGCCGGATATTTCCCGCGCTAAAAAACTATTAAATTGGCAGCCGAAAATCAGATTCAGCCGGGGCTTGAAAAAAACCATTACCTACTTCCAGGATAAATTAGCCCATGAGCAAAAATAAGCGCGTCTTGGTTACCGGCCATGCCGGTTTTATTGGTTCCCATTTAACCAAAAAATTACTCGACTTGGGTTTTAACGTTACCGGAGTTGATAATTACAACGACTTTTACAGCCCGGAAATAAAAAAAGCCAACGTGGCGGCTTTTGGCAATCACTCCAACTTTAAAGAATATAAACTGGATATTCTGGACTTACCCAAACTCGAGCGCTGCTTTGCCGTATCCAAACCAGAAATAATTATTCACCTGGCTGCCCGGGCCGGCGTCCGGCCGTCGCTAAAAAATCCTCAGCTTTACCATGACGTTAATGTTAACGGCACTAAGAATCTGCTCGATTTAGCCAAAAAATACCAGGTAAAGCAGTTTATTTTTGCTTCCTCAAGCAGCATTTACGGCAATCAAACCAAGGTGCCGTTTAGTGAAACTGATAAGCTTGGCCAACCGGTTAGTCCTTATGCCCAAACAAAGCTGGCCGCTGAAAAGTTGTGTCGGGATTCTGAATTACCGGTGACGATATTGCGATTTTTTACCGTCTACGGGCCGGCGGGCCGGCCGGACATGGCGCCGTATTTATTTACCCAGGCTATCCTGGCCGGGCAACCGATTATCCGTTACGGCGACGGCTCAACCAAACGGGATTACACCTATATCGACGATATTGTCAGCGGCATTATTGCTGCCTTAAATAGGCCTCTGGCCTATGAAATTATTAATCTGGGCAACAACCAACCCGTCAGCCTCAAAGACTTTATCGCCGCGATTGAAACTCTCACCGGCAAAAAAGCCAAAATTGTCGCCAAGCCCCGCCATCCGGCCGACGTCCCCCTAACTTACGCTGATATCAGCAAAGCCAAAAAACTGCTCGGCTGGCAGCCAACCACCGATCTAAAAACCGGCCTTACTAAATTTATTGACTGGTATGTATCACCAGCCTTCAAGGTCTGTCCTTGAAGGCTTATAGAAAATGCCCTCAAGAAATATCATTAAAGAATATAAAGAAAATACCTATTATCATATTTATAATCGTGGGGTAGATAAAAGAATAATCTTCTCGGATAAAAATGATTATAAAAAGTTTTTAGGGTATTTGAAGTTTTACTTGAGCCCAACCGACCTTCAAGGACAGACCTTGAAGGCATCTCCTTCTAGAGTATTAAAAAACTACACTGATTACATACAGCTATTAGCTTATTGTTTAATTCCCAATCATTTTCACCTACTAGTTTATCAAACTGATGCTTTAGCAATCGCCGCTTTTATGCAATCGTTGTGTACGAAATATTCGATTTATTTTAACAAAAAAAGCAGTCGATCAGGGCCGCTATTTCAAGGTAGATATAGAGCTGTTGAAGTCACCTCAGAAGAACAGTTGATATATTTAACCAAGTATATTCACCGTAACCCTATTGATATTTTACCTTCAAGGACAGACCTTGAAGGCTATAAGTATTCTAGTTATGGAAATTATTTAAAAAAGTTTAGTCAAGCCTGGATTAAAACTGATAACATTCTAGAGTATTTTAAAAAAAGTTCTTATAAAGAATTTGTTGAAGAAACTGAAGATAAAGATATTCTGTTATTAAAAGAAGTGGCGATTGATATTGATTTGTAGCCTACCTTCAAGGACAGACCTTGAAGGTTGAGAGCTTATATTTTTTCAAGCGGTCCACCACTCTTAAAGAGTGCCAGAAGCCGGTTCGTTTTAAATGAGTGGTGTGATAGTACCAAGTGTCACAAAATTCCAGTCTCTCCGGCTGATCCTGTAACTTCTTCCCTTGATAAACATAGGCCTCATTGGGATAACTCCCGACTACAGTTAAACCCGGTAAGTTCCTGATGGCCCGGATGTTTAAATGCCCTGACCAGGGCCCGATGTGATACCGTCCTTTAGTTTCCGGCAAATAGTGGTTTAAGTCGCCCAGGCAATTTCTGGTCCGGTTGACCAGGGCAAGAGTTTCCGGTTGGGCTTTGGCCATGGTTTGAATTAACTGCCTCAGATTTTCCTCGGGCCAAATTTCATCGCCGTCGAGTAATAAAAACCAATCGGTTTTAGTGGCTTTGATTTGCTCGTTTCTTAAATTAACCAGTCCTTCCCGATCTACCGGTCCTGACTGCCTAAACTTAATTTTGGGAGATTTAATTGATTTAATTAGTGACACGGTCTTATCGGTCGAAGCAGTGTCCCAAACCAGCAAAGTATCGATAAAATTAATTACCGACTCCAGCGCCGGCTTGATCCAGACCTCTTCGTTTTTTACCAGTGTATGGCTGGTTAGTTTAAATGCCATAGCTTAAGGCTAGATTTATTGCCCGGACGGGGAAAATCCTGGATCAATTCGCCGCCGGTTACCTCATGATTGATGTTAGTAATTGCATAACTACTGCTAGTGGCCGTATCCGTCAAAAATGCTTCCGGCGAATCAGTTAATAATTGATCCAACTGGTTTGTCTGTAAATAGTCGGTCAATTCCTTAACCCCGTATCCTGACGGCCAACCAGAAACATACTGCCATTGATCAATTTCCGGCAAAGGCGCGCTGGTGATATCTTTTAAGATCTGCCAGTTAAACCAAACCGGGGCCAGCAAAAAAACCACCAGCCAGGGCTTCATCAGCCGGGGCAGCTGCCGGTTGAGCCAGGTTAAGCCACAGCCGGCGTAAATTAGTAAAAAAGGCACGATCACCAGTAAATAACGCGGGAATAAAATCTTGGCAGAAACAATTAATAGAATCAGGGGAACAAAGGCATTAACTTGCAGCAGGCGGTTTCTCCAGCTGACGATAAAGCCGGTTATCACTAACAAAACTATTGGCCAAGTCAGGTATTGGTACAGCCACGGGCCGATCTGCAGCAGATTATTCTTCGCCAGCGCCTCACCGACAAAGGTACTCTGCTTGGCCATCACCAGGCTCAAGGTGCCAGTCAAATAATAAAAGCCTATCGGCAAAACGGCCAAAGCAGCGGCAGCCAAATCCGGCCATTTAAGTTTAGGCCGCAACCACAGGTAGCTTAAAATCACCACCACCGGCAAGGCTGCAGCTGTAGTTTTACTAAATAATCCAATCGCTATTCCCAACCCCCACCAAACTGCCAGCTTTTGACGTAAGCCGTAAAACACCATCAGGGCCGCTAAAACCACCAGGTTATCGCCCCGCAGTCCCAAACGGTCATGGAGCAAGATTATTGGTGACAGGACAAAAAGCAGCGCGGCCGCCTTCCCGGCTAATTTGTAGATAAACACCAAGGACAAGCCGCTGATAATCACGCTGATTAGACGTAAACTTAACAACGGGTCAGGGATAAAGCGGTTGAGCCATGCCGCCATCCAGATCTGCAGCGGCTCCCAGCCAAATTCTTTTAAGGAAATCAGCCAATCGCCGTGGAGGCGGATTTCATTAAGCCAACGGATATAGATCAGCTCGTCTAAAAACGGCGGCATCAACCCTAAGTGATAAAACCGGGTTAAACCAAAGCCTAGTAACAAAACCCCCAACCACAGCATGATAGCTTTATAATACAATAAATTATGACTCAAGGCAGAATGCGTGACGATCTTTACCCCGAACTCTACCGGGTGGAAGACCAGCACTGGTGGCACCGGCAAAAACGCCAGGTGATTCATCAACTAATCAGGCAGTACGCTCCGACTCCGGGAAAGGTTTTAGACGTCGGCTGCGGCAGCGGCAAACTACTCTTTGAACTTGAATCTTTAGGCTGGCAGGTCGAAGGCGTTGACGCTCCCCAAGGCAAGCAACAGAGTCAAAGGCGCGGCTTAAAGATATCCAGCGTTAATTTGCAAAATCAACCCCTGCCTTATCCGAACCACCATTTTGATCTAGTGGTTTGCTTGGATACGCTCGAGCATATTAAAGATGATCAACGTTTATTTACCGAAATGGCCCGGATAACCAAAGCCAAAGGTACAATCATCATCAGCGTCCCGGCCTACCAGTGGCTATTCTCCTACTGGGATAAAATGTTAGGGCACTTCCGGCGCTACAATCGATCCAGCTTGCTAAGGGCAGTGCCTAAAAACCGCCTCCGGCGCCGGCTGGTGACCTACTACTTTACTTTTTTGCTTCTGCCGGCAATGCTCATCAGGCTGGTCAAAGTTATTTTCCGCCAAAAACAGCAGTCAGACTTTACTACCGATCCTCTGCCTGTTTTTACCCGTTCAATCGTCAGTTTATTGGGCAGCTTCGAGCTGGTCTGGCTCAAGCGGTTTAAGCTCCCGTTCGGTTTATCATTAATCGGCGTCTGGCAAAAAAAATGAACTTATCCATTGTTATTCCGGTTTTTAACGAAGCCCAGAGGCTGCCCCAGTCCTTGACCATTTGCCAAAAAGCGGCTAAAGCCAACCCCGGCTGGGAGTTTATTTTTGTCAGCGACGGCTCAACCGATACGACTAACCAACTGGTTAAACAAGCCGGCTTTAAACTGATTGCCTATGTAAAAAACCAAGGCAAAGGCTATGCTTTGAAACAGGGCGTAGCCGCTGCCAGTAAACCATTAACCCTAATCAGCGATGTTGATTGGTCGACGCCGCTATCTGAACTGGATAAATTTTTTCCAATCTCCGCCGATATTGTCGTCGGCTCGCGCAAAACCGCCGGGGCTCAAATTACCAAACATCAATCCCCGTGGCGGGAGTTCTTGGGACGCCAATTTACCAACCTGACCAACTTATGGCTGGGAACCAATGTTTCCGATGTCACCTGCGGCTTTAAACTGTTTAAAACGCCGGTGGCCAAAAAGCTGTTTAGCTTATCCAAAATCAAGGGCTGGGGCTATGACGCCGAGATTTTATTTTTAGCCAAAAAGTTTGGTTTCAAAGTCGCCGAAGTCCCGGTTATCTGGCACAACGACGCCCGGACTAAAGTGGCTCTCCTACCGGACGTTCTTCGCTCGCTTGGGGATTTATTCTTAATCCGCTTAATTCATGGTTAAAGTCTTAATGATCAACTACGAGTACCCGCCCCTGGGCGGCGGCACGGGCATTGCCAATCATTATCTGTTAAAAGAGTTCCGGCATCAGCCACTGACACTTGATCTGTTAACATCATCACCGGGAAAATATGCTCAGTCGCGCTTGGCTACAAACATCCGCCTGATCCGCTTGGATATCGGCAAAAGTAAGCAAAACCTGCATCACCAAAGCTACTGGGATTTATTCCGGTTTTTTTATCAAAGCTCAATTTGGGTTTGGCAACACCGGCACGAATATGACCTGATTCATGCTTTTTCAGGCCTGCCCGGGGGAATTACCGCCTGGTTATCCGGACTACCTTATTTTATTTCTTTTCGCGGCGCCGACGAACCGGGTTACGAACCCCGCCATGAACGGCTGTGGCAATTGATCAAACTACCGATAGGCTTTATTTATCGCCGCGCGCACGCGCTCGATGCCAACAGTTTGTATTTGAAAAGATTAATTCTCAACACCTGGCCTGATTTAAAAATTAAAATTATCGATAACGGTGTTGATTCGCAAAAGTTTTATCCTGCCAAAATGCCGGTTAGACTGCCGGTTATTTTATCTACCAGCCGTTTAGCTCCCCGCAAAGGAGTGGAATATCTCATCCAGGCCATGGCTTTAGTACCCCAAGCCAAGCTGTTGCTGGCCGGTTCGGGCCAACTCGAACTCACGCTAAAAAAATTAGTCAGAAAACTCCGGCTTTCTCACCGGGTCAAATTTTTTGGAGCAGTGCCTCATGACAATCTAGGGCCAATTTA
>JAUYJQ010000031.1 GCA_030699295.1 Candidatus Beckwithbacteria bacterium | reverse complement strand
ATGATCAATGTTTAAGCCGCAATTTACCATCAGTAACCAGATTTTAAAGTATATCGGGGTGATTGAGGGCGCCAAAGAAGTTATCGATTACGCGGTTATGGTACCGGCCTGGGAAGTTAAGTTTAAAGAGGAAGCTAGGGTCAGGACGGTTCACTTTGGTACCAAGATTGAAGGCAATGAACTCAATTACTCCCAGGCCCAGCGGGTGCTCGAAGGCCGGGAAGTTTTAGCCCGTGAGCGCGACGTCCAGGAAGTGATAAATTACCGCAACGTGATTGAGTATATTGACCGTTTGGGCGAGCGCTACGGCCTTTCCTGCCCCGGCGGCGGCGTGGGTTCTTTTACCGAAGGCTGGCTTAAAAAAATTCACGAGTTGACCACCGAAAAAATTCTGGAGTCGGGCCGCAGCGGCGAGTACCGTGACACCCGGGTGGTAGTAAAAAATAGCCTTAGCGGCGAAGTCTCTTTCCGGCCGCCTTTGCCGGTAGAGGTACCGGTGCAGATTGAAGAGTTTTTTACCTGGCTCAATAACGATTTAGGCCGGGAAGTTCACCCGGTCCTGCGGGCAGGGATAACCCACTATGAGTTGGCGCGGATCCACCCGTTTGTCGATGGCAACGGCCGGGTGGCCCGGGCGTTTGCTCTATTAGTTCTACTACGCGAAGGTTATGATGTTAAACGGTTTTTCTCGATCGAGGAATATTTTGACTCTAATGCCGAGGAATATTATGCCGCCCTCCAGGCAGTCAACCGGGACAAGGGAGATTTAACCAAGTGGCTGGAGTTTTTTAGTAAATCACTAGCCATTGAACTGACCAAGATTAAAGAACGGGTCAGGAACTTGTCGATGGATTTTCGCTGGCGTGATCGCCTGGGCCGGCAAATAGTTTTAAATGAACGCCAGATTAAGATGATTGAATGGTTTGCCGATCAGAACCAAATCACTGCCAAGGATGCGGCCGGATTATTGCCGGACGTGTCCGACGACACGATTTTGAGAAACATTAACGACTTGGTCAAAAAAGGTGTTTTAAAGAAGCGCGGCGTTACCAAAAACGCTTATTACGTGATGAAGAAATGAAGTTTAAAAAATTGGCCCAGTACTGGCAGGAGATAGATCAGACTGCCTCCCGTTTGGAGATGACCGCGATTTTAGCCCGGTTATTTAAGATAGCCACGGCAGGGGAGATCGATAAAATCGTGAATCTGTCTTTAGGCCGGCTGCGGCCAAAGTATGAAGGGGTGGAATTTAGTTTGGCGGAAATTATGATGGTTAGGGTCATCGGCGCGGCTTACAATCAGCCGCTGGCCCAAGTGACTAGAGCCTTTAAGCAAAAAGGGGACTTGGGGGAGTTAATTCCCAACAGAAAATCTAGCTCTAATCTGACTGTGGCTGATGTCTATCAACGTTTAATGGCTATTGCCCAGGATCAGGGCCAAGGCAGTCAGGATAGAAAAGTCAGCCAAATGGCCGGGCTGCTCAAAGACATGGACAGCCTGTCAGCTAAGTACTTGGTGCGGATCCCGATCAACAACTTACGCCTGGGGTTTTCAGAAATGACGGTTTTGGACGGTTTGTCCTGGATGAGCAGCGGTGATAAAAATCTGCGGCCGGCTTTGGAAAAAGCCTTTAATGTCTGTGCTGATATCGGCAGGATTGCCCGGGAGTATAAGCGCGGCGGGTTGAAGGCGTTAGCTAAAATCCAAGTCCAGGTGGGGGTGCCGCTTCGGCCGCAAAAATCAGAGCGCCTGCCCAGCGCTGGAAAGATCGTCGAGAAATTAAAAACTTTTGCCGTTGAAGGCAAGTGGGACGGTTTGCGTGTCCAAATCCATTATGACAAGCACCGCTCAGTCGGGGAGCCGGCTGATTTATTCGGGAAAAAAGATGGCCGCTTTAGCCGCATTTTCTCCCGTAATTTAGATAACATGACCGCCATGTTTCCAGACGTGACCGCGGCGGTGGAGAAACTGAAAGTTGACCAGGTGATTTTAGACGGTGAGGCGGTGGCTTTTGATAAAGCCAGCGGCAAGTTGCTGCCGTTTCAGGAAACGGTCCAGCGCAAAAGAAAGCACGGGGTGACTGATAAAGCTAAAGAACTGCCCTTAAAAGTATTTGTTTACGACCTGCTATTTTTAAACGGCAAGAGCTTGATTGACCAGCCGTTTAGGTTGCGCCGCCGGCAGTTAGAACAAATTCTATTAGAGCCGATTGATACCTTAGAGTTAGCCGAGCAGGCAATCGTCAGCGACGAAACCAGACTGCGGCAGCTAAGGGAAAAATATTTAAGCCTGGGGCTGGAAGGAGTCATGTGTAAGAAGTTAGACACACCTTACCAGGCCGGAGCCAGAAACTTTAATTGGGTAAAGTTTAAAAAAGTCACCCAGGGTGAGCTGGCTGATACAGTTGACGCCGTGGTGATGGGCTATTATGCCGGCCGGGGCAAGCGGACCGGCCTTGGTCTCGGTGCCTTTTTGGTGGGCGTGCCTGATGCCAAATCAGGGCAAGTCGGCTCGATTGCTAAAATCGGCACCGGCCTATCTGATGAGCAGTGGCGGGAAATGTGGCAGCGGGCCCAGAAGCTAAAGACTAAAACAAAGCCAATAGAGTATTTAGTGGCTAAAAATTTATTTCCCGATGTTTGGGTGAAGCCGCAAATGGTGGTAGAAATTATGGCCGACGAAATTACCCGCAGCCCGATTCATGCTTTTAGTTTAGCCCTGCGTTTTCCGCGCCTGGTTCGCTGGCGTGATGATAAGAAAGTTGATGAAGCCACCGGTAAAACTGAGCTGGAAAAGTTGTT
>JAUYJQ010000020.1 GCA_030699295.1 Candidatus Beckwithbacteria bacterium | reverse complement strand
TAAAGTTGTCCGTAGAGAAGGTTTTTCCACCAAGATATTTGACCGAAATGGCGAATTACTCTATGACGTTTTTGCCGACCAGCGCCGGACGCCGGTGACTCTCGATCAGGTCCCCGTGGTTTTGCGCGAAGCCACTGTGGCCATCGAAGACAAGAATTTTTATAAGCACGAAGGTTTTGACCCTTGGGGGCTGGTGCGGGCACTGTTTAACTCGCTATTTCGCTTCCGCCGTTTGGCCGGCGGCTCAACCTTAACCCAGCAGCTGGTCAAAAACGTCTTGCTGACACCGGAGCGGGCGGTGTCCCGGAAAATTAAAGAGTTTGTACTGTCAGTACAAATTGAAAAGAAATATTCTAAAGACCAGATCCTGCAAATGTATTTAAATGAGTCGCCTTACGGCGGCACCGCCTGGGGGGTAGAAGCGGCCGCCGAGACTTATTTTGAAAAAAAGGTCAGCGAACTCAATTTAGTCGAAGCGGCAATTTTAGCCGGCTTGCCCCAGTCGCCGACCCGCTATTCTCCCTTCGGCCAAAACCCGGAGGCTTACAAAGACAGAACTAAAGACGTGTTTAGGCGCATGCGCGAAGACGGTTATCTTAGCAAAGACCAGGAAAAAGAGGCTTTGGCAGAGTTAGATCAAGTGGAATTTGCCGGTGAGGGCGCCAGTTTTAAAGCCCCGCATTTTGTCATGTATGTCCGCCAGCTGTTAATCGACCGCTACGGGGAAAAATTAGTCGAGCAGGGCGGCTTGAAAGTGACGACCAGCTTGGATTTAGAGCTCCAGGAAGAAGCCCAAGACATAGTCAGCGAAGAGATCGCCAGGGTAGAAAGCCTGCACATTACTAATGGCGCCGCTTTAGTTTTGGATACGACCACGGGAGAAATCTTAGCCATGGTCGGTTCGAAAGACTATTTTGCTGAAGACTACGAAGGCAAAGTTAACGTCAACTTGGCCTTACGCCAACCCGGTTCAGCCATTAAGCCGGTAACTTACGCGGCCGCTTTCAAGCAGGGTTTGACGCCGGCGAAGATGATCGTCGATGTGGCGACCGAGTTCCCCGGAGGGGCGAATGCCCCTGTTTATAAACCAAAAAATTATGACAATAAAGACCACGGCCCGGTCCAATTGAGACAAGCTTTAGGCAGTTCTTTAAATATTCCGGCAGTGAAATTATTGCATTCGGTGGGTGTCAAAAATATGCTGGACATGGCTTACCGTTTGGGTTTTTCTACCTTGGAGCCGACCAGCGCTAACGTCAACCGCTTTGGCCTGTCGGTGACTTTGGGCGGCGGTGAAGTCCGTTTGATTGACATGGTGTCTGGTTATTCGGCCTTTGCTAACGGCGGTTTAAAAGTCGAGCCGGTAAGTATATTAAAAGTCGAAGACCAAAACGGCAAGACTCTGGAAGAGTTTCGGCCGGTAGACGGCACCCGGGTTTTGACTGAGGCAGAAGCGTTTTTGATCTCCGACATTTTATCAGATAATAACGCCCGGTTGATTACCTTTGGAGCCAATAGCCTGCTTAAAATTCCCAACCAGCAGGTAGCCGTAAAAACCGGTACGACCGATGACCAGCGGGATAACTGGGCGGTGGGTTGGTCACCGGACAGGATTGTCGGTGCCTGGGTGGGTAATAACGACAATAGTAAGATGAAGCAGGTGGCTTCAGGCGTTTCCGGCGCTACCCCTATTTGGCGGCGGATTATGCTGGAGGCCTTAAAAGGCCAGACGATAAAAGGCTGGCCGGTTCCCAATGGTGTTGTCAGTGTTGATGTTGACGCCATTTCCGGGCAGATTAGCCACGACGGTTGGCCCAGTCGGACAGAGTATATGATTAAAGGCACCGAGCCGGTGGGAGCCGACACGATTCATACTAATTTAAAGCTCTGCCGGGGTCAGACCCTACTGGCTAGCGACACTATGGTGGCTCGGGGCGACTATGAAGAAAAAGAATTTATTGTTTTAAGGGAAGACGACCCCTCCGGCGGCGGCAGAAATCGCTATCAGGAAGGCATTGATGCTTGGCGTTCTGGCCAAGGCGACGAGCGCTATCACTTCCCGACTGAGTTTTGCGGTGAAAGCAACGAAGTTGTCGTCCAAATTGAAGCGCCGGCGGATCGGGCTAAAATCGGCAATGACTTTACTTTTTCGGCTAAAGTTACGGCTAACAGCCTGGTTAAGAAAGTCATCTTTTATGCTGACGGAGTGGAGAGAAAAACTTTAACCGATAAACCGTTTACTTACACTCAGCATCTGGAAACCGGTGTTCACACTTTAAAAGTCCGGGCTGAGGATGAAAATGGTAATAGCGGCGAGAGTCAAATTAAAATCGGGGTTAACGTCGATTGGGACTATTCTCCCAGCTCGACCCCATCGTCTAGTCCAAGTGCCCTACCAGCGTCCCCCGGACCTTAGTTTTTAAGGTGGAGACAATCTTTTTTCTAACCGGAGCCACTTTCTGGGCTGACAATGATTTGACCAGGCTTTGATAAGTAATGGTAAAGGTAAAGTTCTGACGCCAGGTTTTAGTTAGTTTAACGCTAGCGATTAAGCGGTGGCTGGCTTTAATGGCTTCAAGCACCGGCCCCACATAAGTTTGGGCTGGTAAAGTAAAGGTCAAGTCTTCAATTACCGGGGCAAAAGCGGAAACTGGCCGGTAGGCAGGGTAGATTTTAGCTTGTTTGATAACCGGTTCAAGATCAATTACTGCGGTGGTGGGGGTTAACGCCGCCGTTACCGGCAGATGCAGTTTGGCAAATAAAGCGTCGACAATACCTTTTAACTTGGCAAAATCCTTAAAGCCGCTGATTAAAAGCTGGAACCTTTCTTCCGGCAGCTGGCCCGGCCGGGGGTGGTAAGTATTGGCCATTTCAAAAGCGGGAAACTCCTGGGTGTGAGACGGAATTAAGGAACGGCGTAAATATTGCCAGTCTTCTGATAAAGCGTTTTTAATTTTTAATTGGCCCGGAAAGTTTTGACTGACAAGGGAGTTGGTATAAATTTCGGTTAAACCAAAACCGACCAGCCAATGTTTAATTTGTGCCTCCAAATAAAAATTGGTAGATGGGTAGTTAGTCGGAATCGCCGAGGTCATTAATTGGCTGGGCAAACGGTGGTAACCATAAATTCGGGCCACCTCCTCGACAATGTCTTCAGGAATGTTAATGTCATGGCGGCGCCAAGAAGGCACCCGGCCGTTGATAAAGCCCAGAGACTCAAGAATTTTATCGACCGTGCTGGCGGCTATATCTACACCTAATCTGTCTCGAATTAACTGTAGGGGTACGTTCACAATTTTTGGCTTGGCTGGAGCCGGGTATAAATCAATAATTTGACTGGCCTGTTCCCCCCCGGTTAACTGCTTAAATAACTTAATTCCTTTAAGAATTACCGGCATGACTAACTCCGGATCCGGCTGTTTTTCAAAAATCTGGGCGGCCTCGCTCCTTTGCCCTAAAAGCATTGAAGTCCGGCGGATATGGCTGGCAGAATAAGTTTGGACAAACAACAAGACGTTTTTGGTGTTCTCATCGACCGCACTGCTAGCCCCGCCCATGATGCCGCAAAGATCGATTAATTTATGGCTGCCGTCTTCGATGACAATATCCCCACCCGGTAAAGTAAAGGTTTTTTCGTCAAGCGTAGTGATCGTTTCTCCCTTACGGGAGAGGCGTAGAACCATTTTGGCGGTAATTTTATCAAGATCAAAAGTGTGTACCGGTTGGCCGTAGGCGCGCATCAAGTAGTTAGAAATATCCACCACATTATTGAGAGAACGAATACCTGATTTTTCCAAATAATCGCGGATCGACGGTGGCGACGGCTTGATGGTGACATTACCGATTACCACCGCTGTAAACCTGGGGCAAAGTTTTGAATCAACCGTCAATTTTAAAGGAAATGGCTGGCCTACGGGGAGAGTCCTTGTAGGTTTATAAAGGTCGTTTTTAAGAGTGGCTTTGAGGCCGAATTGGGGCAAGCTGGCCGCGGCTTCGCGGGCAATTCCTAAAACACTCATCATATCAACCCGGTTGGTGGTTACTTCCAGGTGATAAATATAATCAGCTTTAGTTTTTTCCAATGCCTCGACAGACGGGCCACAAAGGGACAGGCACTCGGCAATTTTTTGAGGCGTGGCCTCAGTTTGCAAAAATTCTTTAAGGAAGGAGTGGGGAATAGAAATATTCATAGTTAGAATTGATTTAAAAACTCCGGTTGGCTGGAATAAAGCATCCGGATATCGTCGATGTTTAAACCGGGTTTAAGCCTTAAGACCCGTTCAACTCCCCAACCGAAAGCAAACCCCGAGAATACTCGTGGGTCAATTTTGCCCGCTTTTAAAACATTGGGGTGGACCATGCCGGCGCCGCCGACCTCGACCCAGCCTGATTTGCAAAAACGGCAGCCGCGGCCGGAACAAGCGGTACAAGTAAAGTCCACTTCAAATGACGGTTCGGTAAACTGAAAGTGAAACGGCCTGATTCTGGACTTGATCTTGGGCCCAAAAAATTCCCGGCCGAAGTAATCAAGCGTGCCCTTAAGATGAGGTATAGATATACCTTTATCGATCACCAGGCCTTCAAATTGATGGAACATGACCGTGTGGGTCGGATCCTGCTGGCGGCGGTAACATTTGCCGATGTTGAGCATCCGGATCGGCGGAGTTTTAACCCGTTCCATTTCCCGGACTTGGCCATTACTGGTGTGCGTGGTTAAAACCATTTGGCCTAGTTTTGGGTGCTTAGGAGCATCGATAAATATCGTTTCCCATTCATCCCGGGCGGGGTGATCGGCGGGCATATTTAAAGCCTCAAATACATACCAGTCCCAGTCGACTTCCGGATAGCGAACCCGGGTAAAGCCAAGGTGTTCAAACAGACGCTGAATTTCTTCAATTGCTTGAGAGATGGGATGTAGATGGCCCAGGGGCGGTTGTTTACCCGGGGCGGTGACATCAAGCCACTGATCAGTTCGTCCGCCGAGCTGCTGCCGCCGCTCGTTTAAAGCCGACTCAATGGCGTTTTTGGTTTCGTTTACCTGCCGGCCCAGGTTAATTTTTTCTTCAGGCGGGAGCTTAGCCAGAGTTTTTAGGGTCTGATTGAGTTCGCTTTTACGGCCCAAAAGATCGATCTGCAGTTGTTTGAGTTCTTCAGGGGAACCCGCCTGATCAATTAGCGCCAGCGCTTGGTTTTTTAGATTTAGCAGTTGCATCGACAACTTTCTGCCAAACCGACTGATGGTTTAAAGCCAGTTCGGCCAGGATTTTCCGGTCCAGTTCGATCTTATTTAAGCTTAAGGCTCGTATAAACCGGGAGTATGACAACCCGGTATCGGTTAAGCCGGCATTGATTCTTTGGATCCACAGCCTGCGAAAATCCCGTTTCCGTTTTTTCCGGCCGTGATAAGCATAGACACCGGCGTGCAGGATTGCCTCTTTGGCCTTCTTATAAAGCTTGCTGCGGCTCATCCAGTAGCCTTTGGCTAGGCTCAGGGTCTTTTTGTGCTTACGGTGACGAACAATACCGGTTTTGACTCTCATATGATTATCTAACCATCATCCTTTTAATTTTTTTTGCCAGCGTTTGGTTGGCTACTTTGGGTACTTTGCCCCGGCGTAAATTTCTTTTACTGCGGTTAGCCCGTAAATGCCGGATTTGCCCGGAGCGGCGCAAGACTACCCCGCCTTTGGTAATCTTAAAGCGCTTGGAGACTGATTTTCTGGTTTTTATTTTGATTTTAGGATTTTTTTTCTTCATTTTTCTTTAACCCCTTCTTCGGGCCGATATTAACCCACATTAATTTGCCCTGGAGTTTGGGTTCAGTTTCCTGAGTGCCAAACTCGATTAAAGCGTGGGTGGCTTTTTTTAAGACCGCATCACCAAAGTCTTTCTTGGTGATCTGCCGACCGGTGAATTTTACCGTGATTTTGACTTTGTGTCCATTAAAGAGAAAGTTTTTGATCTTTTCAATCCGGGTGTCAAAATCCTTTTGGCCGATAAACGGGGTAAAGCGGACTTCTTTTAAACCCCTGGTTTTGTCTTTTTTGCTGCTTTCTTTGTTTTTTTGCGCCAGTTGATACTTGTATTTACTAAATTCGATCATTTTCACTACCGGCGGCTGGGCTTTATCGGCCACCATGACTAAATCCATGTCTTGCTGTTTGGCTTTAAATAGAGCTTCGTCGCGGGTCATCACCCCGATTTGTTTTTCGTCCGGGCCGATCACCCTGACACTAGGCGCCGTAATATACTGGTTTAATTGAACGTATTTTTTCATATTGTCTTTTGCTCGATGGCTTGGGTGATTTTAGCAGTAAATTGGCTTAATGTCATTTGGCCTAAGTCACCTTTGCCCCGTTGTCTTAGTGATAGCTTTTTAGCTTTAACTTCTTTATCGCCTAAAATTATTTGAAACGGCACCTTTTGGTTTTCCCCGTCGCGGATTTTTGCCCCCAATGATTCTGACCGGTCGTCCAATTCCACTCGGAAATTGCTCAGTTGCTCAACTACTTTTTTTGCCGCCGCGTTTTGTTTTTCCGATATCGGCAAAACTCTGATTTGCACAGGCGCCAGCCATAACGGGAATGCGCCGCCGTAATGCTCGATTAAAAAACCAATAAAACGCTCGTGTGATCCCAGCGGTGCCCGATGAATAATTACCGGAGTTTTGTCTTTGCCATCCGAATCAGTATATTTGAGGCCAAATCTTGTTCCCATGAAAAGGTCAATTTGATTAGTGGAAATAGCAAACTCCCGACCGGTGGAGCTTTCAATAATAAAGTCGATTTTCGGGCCGTAAAAAGCAGCATTGCCGACCCGGGTAATCATGGGAATGTTGACTTTTGCAGCCGCCTGGCGCATTAATTTTTCGGCTTTAACCCACATGGCATCACTGCCCATATATTTGGTTTTATTTTTTGGGTTTCTTAGTGCCAGTTCCAAATAATATTTCTTGATGCCTAAAGCTTTATAATAATACTGGTGCAGTTTCATGACCGAGACAAATTCTTCCACCGCTTGAGTATTACTGCAATAAATATGAGCGTCGTTTTGGGTAAAACCCCGGACGCGCATCAAACCGAAGAGTTCCCCCGAAGCCTCAAAGCGGTAGCAGGTGCCGAACTCGGCTAGGCGCAAAGGCAGTTCTTTGTAGCTGCGTTTTTTTGCCAGGAATATCTGGTGATGATGAGGGCAATTCATCGGTTTTAAGATGTACTCCTCGCCCTTTTCGCCTTTCATTGCCGGATACATATCTTTTTTGTAGTAGGGCAGGTGGCCTGAAGTCCGGTAGAGTTTGGTTTTGCCGATATTTGGGGTAGTAACGTGCTGGTAACCCCAGTCTTTTTCGGTTTGCCGGGCCCAGTTTTCCAGCTCTTCTTTTATGATCTGGCCTTTGGGCAGCCACAGAATCAAACCTTGACCGACGGCTTCGCTGATGGCAAAAATCTCCAGTTGCTGCCCCAGTTTACGGTGGTCGTTTTTCTTGGCCAGTTCCAGCTTGGCTAAATACTCATTCAGTTCTTTTTGACTGGAAAAGGCGGTGCCGTAAATCCGGGTGAGCATTTTCTTTTTCTCGTCGCCGTGCCAGTAAGCGCCAGCTACGGACAGTAACTTAAAGGCTTTAATTTTACCGGTGGACTTAACGTGCGGACCGGAACATAAATCGACAAACTTGTCTCCTGACCAATAAACAGTCGGCTTGTCGATAGTTTCCAACCACTCCTGTTTATAGGGATTGCCTTTAAATAATTTTTTAGCCTCGGCAAGAGTTAAGGATTTCTTAATCATCGGTAGGTTGGCGGAAATAATTTTCTTCATTTCCGCTTCGATCTTGGGAAAATCCGCGGCAGAAATTTTGACCTTACCTTTTGGGTCAAAGTCAAAATAGAAGCCATCAGCAGTCGCCGGACCCATGGCGGCGGCAATACCGGGATAGAGCCGGTACATGGCCTGATGTAGCACGTGCTCGGCGGTATGGCGCAGAGCCCCTAATTTATCAGTTTGTTTCATAGTTTACGTGGACGGTATAGGGTTCGAACCTATGACCTCTACAATGTCAATGTAGCGCTCTAACCAACTGAGCTAACCGTCCGCAATAAGTTATCTTAACAAAAACAGATTGGGAAAACCAGCTTTTAACCTTGTTCGCGCCTCAAGACTTGAGTTTTTTCTGTGCCAACATACTTCCTAGTTTTAATACCCTTTTTCTTGATCAGTTGTCTGGGTATACCTTCAGGATGGGATGAAAGTATGCCACTTCCAGGTGTAGCCGGACTTTTGGCTGTTTCTTGAGGCACCCTACCTGCACCACGAGCTTCGACTGCGTCTAATTCTAAATCGATGTAGCCGGGCTCCATGGGCATATTTTTGTAGAGGTTAGTTTTATCCGGCTTGGGTGGCGACGGTACGGTCGCTGCTTAACATATAGCTGGTGCCGCCTTTTTTAACCCCGGTCCAGTAGGCCGAGCGGGATTGACTGCGGTGGTTAGCCATCTGCAGCCAGGTTTTGCCTTCGATGACTGTTTTCTTGGCAATTTGGATTAAAGACAGCAACCGCTTGAAAAAGTTTTTGTGATAAACACCTGGGTTAATTACCGCCTGGAAAGATGTTTTTTCGGCTTCGATCATGACGCCGCCGACTTCTTTGGCCAGTTTCTTGATTTCTACCTGCAGAGCTTCTATTTCTAACTTGGTTTCCTGATTTTGCCGGGAAAAAATAATCTGTTCTTCGTGGCGGATTTGATCAAAGCGCTGGCGTTCATTCTGGCGGATACGGGCTTCCTGTTGGCTGAGGAACGACTCAAAATCAAACTTGCCCGTGATCGCTTTAGAGGCGGGACGACTATCTTTAAAAGCTTCGATAAAGTTGTCGGATTTAGGCAGGGATTTTTTCTTTTTATTGGTGTCGTTCAAGGCGGGAGTCATTGTCATATTTGGGAGGCATTTTACCCCAAGGAGGTCAAGAAGTCAATGGCGTGTTTTTTCCTCAAAACGCCGGCAATATAGGCCCGCTCCGACGGGGTGTTTAATTGTTTTTTTAACTTCTCATCCCCTGACTGGCTGATCATCTTGTCAATTTCTGCTTCTTTGATGGTAATTTTTCTATCATTGGCAATAGCCTGGAGAATCAACTCCAGCTTGAGGGTATTAGAGCCGGTTTGTTTATATTCGTCTTTCACCTGTTCAACGGTTTTTTGATTCGAACCGGCGTATTGTTCCAGGCTTAAATCCAGTTTTTGCAGTTCAGCCAGGAGTTTGGATAATAATCGGTCCCGCTCTGATTCGATCAGTAAGTCCGGCAGCTCTAACTGGTTGTCTTTGATGAGGGCTTGGGCAATAAAATTGAATTTTTGCGACTGGGTCAAGTCTTTTTTCTCGAGCTGGCTTTTGACTAAGGCACTCCGGGCCGATCCCTGATAATTTCCCAGTTTAACCTCGGGCAACTCACAGCTTTTAGCCTTAAATTGCCAGGGTTTATCCTCTTCGGCGCTGACAATGGTAATCTTTGGGGCCAAGGCCGGTTTTAACTGATGCTGTTTGACCGCGGCGGCATAAGAGACCGGTAGCAGCTGGTTGATTACCTCACCGTAAATTTTACCTTTATCGGCCTGTTTTTCGATTAATTCACGTGGGGCTTTGCCTTTTCTAAAACCTTTAAGATCAGTTGCTTTAACTAACTCTTTTAAGACCAGGTCGTAGGTGATTTTGACTTGTTTCCAGGGTAGGGAGAATTCCAGTTCAAAGGTTTTTTGGGGCAGCCAAGTAAGTTTGCTATCCAGAGGCATGAGGAATTATATCATGAATTGAAACAGCAGGTTGGAAAAAATAAATAGCAATACGCCTAAAATAAAGTGAATCACCGTGACTGTGTGGGAGGGTTTGATCAGCAGGGCAAAGCCGTAAAAAGAGTCAATAAACAAGCCGGAAGAGACGACTACGGCCTGTTTGATCAGGCTGGTTTTCAGATCAGCCAGCTGAGATGTGTCAACCGTTTGTAGAAGAGGCAGGATTCGGTTCAGGTAGTGATAAGCGGCAATGGTTTGGTAGACCGAAGTGGCAATCAGCGATAGGGCTAAAAAG
>JAUYJQ010000015.1 GCA_030699295.1 Candidatus Beckwithbacteria bacterium | reverse complement strand
CGAGGCGGTTAAGATCATCGAAGGCCCGTTTGCCGACTTTCTGGGTTCGGTTGAGTCGATTGACATCGAGCGCGGCAAAGTTAAAGTCTTAGTCTCTATCTTCGGCCGGGAAACCCCGGTGGAACTGGACTTTCTTCAAGTACAAAAGATTTAAATGACAGAAGGTGATTCGGGCTACACTCCGGTGACAGAAAAGTGGGCAGACGTACCCGTTTTTGCCAAATTAAATGATAGGGAATTAACTTTCTTGACACATGCTGTCAATGGTTTAACTAATAAACAAATTGCTGAAACATGTGATGTCCAACCTTATTTAGTCGATAAAGTTATGAAAGCTGCCATCAATAAGGTTAAAACCTTAGACGGCGTTGGCGACCAAACGTCAACCTATTCCCATCGGCAATCAATCGCGCCCTTGCTTATTAAAAACGGTTATTTCGAACCAGTGAAACAGGATTAAAGCGGTTTTTCTTTTGGTTTTTTGGCTTTTTTCCCTATCTCGACAACAATCAGCGTCGGTTTAGTCGTTGCTTTACCTGTTTTCGAGTCGGCCTCGATAGGAAATTCCGCTCCGGTTTCTTGGGCAATTTCGATTAGACTTTGAGGGTCAATGTTAGAAACATCAACTGAGTTACCTTGAATTTCCTTAAAACCGCCCGGGTTACTTGCCATATGAATCGATTGTGCTATACTTTAGAAACTTCGTCAAGAGCGAGGGAGGTCCGATAAAATCGTGACCGAATTATATGGCAAAAAAAGTAAAAGTAGTCCTCAAGTTAAATCTTCCCGCCGGTAAAGCCAACCCCGCTCCTCCCATCGGTCCCGCTCTTGGCCAGCACGGTATTGCCATCATGGAGTTTTGCAAAGCTTATAACGAGCGGACTAAAACCCTCCAGGGGGTGATCCCGGCCTTAATCACCATTTATGAAGACCGCTCCTTTGAATTTGTCTTAAAAAAACCACCGGTGTCTGAATTGATTAAAAAAGAGTTAAAGCTCGAAAAAGGCTCGCAAACCCCCGGCCGGGAAACGATCGCCACTTTGAAATCGGCCCAGGTTGAAAAAATCGCCCAGGAAAAAATGGATGACCTGAATGCCAATGATATTGAAGCCGCCAAGAAAATTGTTGCCGGTACCGCCCGCTCTATGGGAATTAAGGTGGAATAATGGGTAAGAAAAAAGTCGCCCTCGTTGATCTATCGCTGTCAGATAAAGCCGAACTCAAGGCTAGCGGCGTCCGCAGCCAAAAGATTAATTTTAAGGCAAAAAAATCTCAAGAACCTGAACCGATGCCGATCGAGCCAGTCGAACAGGCCGCACCCGCCGCGGCTGAAACTAAAACAGACACAGCCAAACCAACAAAAAAGCGAATCAAGCAGGGCCGGTCCAAGCGCTACCTGGAGTCCAAAACTAAGCTGAAAAATGAGGCTTACCCATTAGACCAAGCCGTTAGCCTGCTTAAAGAAATCGCCAAGGTTAAGTTTGATCCATCGGTCGAGCTCCATTTAAATTTAACTGTCTCTAAAGTTAGCGGCGAACTCCAACTCCCCCACGGTACTGGTAAAACTCTCAGGGTGGAGATCGCCTCAGAAAAAACCATAATTAAGTTAAACGATAATAAGCTCGACTTTGACGTGCTTATTGCCGAACCGAAAATGATGGCTAAGTTAGCCAAGTATGCCAAAATTTTGGGGCCCAAAGGCCTGATGCCCAACCCCAAAAACGGCACTATTTCAGACAACCCAGAGGCAGCGGCGAAAAAATTCGCCGGCGGCCTGACTCACTTTAAATCCGAGCCCAAGGCCCCGTTGATGCATTTGGTCGTCGGCAAGCTGTCTTTTAAAAACGAACAGTTAGTGGCTAATTTAGCTGCCGCTATTGCTAGCGTCCAACCCAAGAACATTAGCGCCGCCTTCCTCTGTGCCTCTATGAGCCCGAGTATAAGGCTGGTAATTTAAATTTTCCCACCCGGGTACGGCGCAATGAGGCCGCCTGGGCCGGCAAACCCAGTTTGGCCCCTATATCCACTGCCAGCTGCCTCATATACGTCCCTGAGCCGCAAACAACCCGTACCTGCAAGGTTGGACCTTGCAGGCTTAATAACTCAATCTTGGAGATTTTCACCCGGCGCTTGGGCAAGTCAAACTGTTGACCGGCGCGGGCAAGTTTATAAGCCCGCCGGCCGCCGATTTTGACCGCCGAGTAGGCCGGGACAGTTTGCTCATAGCCGGGGACAAAACTTTTTAAAACTCTTTCAATTTCATTTTGCGACACTTCAGGTACTCTACCTGAAGTCTCTATGATTTTTCCGGTAGGATCGCCGGTATCGGTGGCTTCGCCCAGTTTTACCGTCAGCTCATATTCTTTTTCCCAGGTGCGGATTTCCTCAAAACGCTTGACTGCCTGACCGATTAAAATTAGCAACACGCCGGTGGCAAACGGGTCAAGCGTCCCCCCGTGGCCGACTTTTACCCTGAGCGCAGTCGAAGGGTTGACTTCCCCCCTCACCTTGGCCACCACGTCGTGGCTGGTCCAACCAACCGGCTTATCCACTACCACAATGTCGTTTTCGGTGTTGACAGATCTCATCGGTTAATTATAGAATACAGGATTACCAAAGACAGTAGGTCAAATAAATCCTACCGAGGTTTTATGCCAAGCGAAAAAAACATTACTACCGTCAATCTTCTCAAAACCAAACTGGCTCAGGCCAAATCCATAGTCCTGTCTGATGCCTCCGGCCTATCAGTCAACCTGCAGCGGGAGCTAAGGCAGAAAGTTAAGTTAGCCGGCGGCGAGCTGATTGTCATCAAAAACACCCTGCTAAAGCTAGCTTTAGGCGTTAAGGAGCTGCTACCCGGCCCGACGATCACCTTACTGGCCTACGAAGACGAGATTGCTCCGATTAAGGCCCTGGCCGAGTTTGCCAAAGCCCACGATCTGCCTAAGATCAAAGCCGGGTTTTTAGCCAAAGAGCCGTTATCCAAAGAACAGGTTGAGATGCTGGCTAACTTGCCGACTAAGATCGAGCTGTTAGGACAAACTGTGGCCACCTTAAACTCCCCGATCTCCGGACTAGTGAATGTTTTAGCCGGCAATATAAGAAAATTAATTTATGTTTTGAAGGCGGTGAAAACAGCATGACAGACGACAAAAAAGTCAAGGTTTCCCCTAATTTGAAAAAAATCATCGACGAGGTTGAAAAACTGACCGTGCTCGAGCTGGCTGAATTAGTCAAAGCCCTAGAAGACAAGTTTGGCGTCAGCGCCGCCGCACCAGTGGCCGCCGCTGCCCCAGCCGCAGGGGTATCCACCCCTCAAGCTGCCGAGGAAAAGAGCGAGTACCAAGTGGTCTTGACCGCTGCCGGTGCTAATAAAATCGGCGTCATCAAAGCTTTGAGGGAAATCAACCAAGAACTAGGCTTAAAAGAAGCAAAAGATCTAAGCGAAGCCGCTCCCAAAGAGGTCGGCACTTATAAAAAAGAGGTTGCCGAAGAGGCCAAGAAAAAACTCGAAGCCGCCGGAGCCCAGGTCGAATTGAAGTAATTTGTTACTGCTTGACATCTTATAGTAGCTTTTGATATATTAAGAGCTGTCTATGGCTGATCAAACAGTATCAAACGCTAAACCTGTGATCTCCCTGGAGAACTTGCCCGACCTTCTGACTGTCCGCGAAGTGGCTCAACTGTTGCGCGTTTCCCCTCTGACCATTAAACGCTGGGGTAAACGCGGCAAACT
>JAUYJQ010000012.1 GCA_030699295.1 Candidatus Beckwithbacteria bacterium | reverse complement strand
TTACGCCATGGCAGATAAACCTACAAGGTCCAACCCTGCAGGTCTAAGAGGAATAAATTCCAAATTTTAGACCTACAAGGTCCAACCTTGAAGGACTTGAAGGATACTTCCTGGTCTATTTCTGTTGGCATAAGCGGGTATTATACTCTAAAATAAGCATATGTTTAAACCGGTCGAGGCGAATCCGGATTTTGTTAAGCTGGAGCAAGCTCTCCTCAAACATTGGTACCAGTCGGGGATTGTCAAAAAGTATTTGACCAAAAACGCTAAGGCTAAGAAGAAGTTTTCCTTTTTAGACGGGCCGATTACTGCCAATAACCCCATGGGCGTCCACCACGCCCGGGGGCGGACGTATAAAGACTTGTGGCAAAGATACATGACGATGCAGGGTTACCGCCAGCGCTATCAAAACGGTTTTGACTGCCAGGGTCTCTGGGTCGAGGTCGAAGTAGAAAAAGAGCTGGGATTTAAAAACAAAAAAGATATTGAAAAGTACGGCGTCGAAAAGTTTGTTAATAAATGCAAAGACCGGGTGAGAAAATACGCGGCCATCCAGACGGAACAAAGCCAGCGCTTAGGCATGTGGATGGATTGGGATAATTCTTATTTCACCATGAGCGACGGGAATAACTATTCGATCTGGCATTTTTTAAAGGTCTGCCATGAGCGGGGCTGGATTTACAAAGGCCATGACGTTGTTCCCTGGTGTTACCGCTGTGAAACAGCCATCTCCCAGCACGAAATTTTAACCGAAGACTATAAGCAAGTGGTTCACCAGGCGATTTATTTAGCCCTGCCGCTGACTGATTCAGATGAATCACTACTGGTTTGGACGACCACTCCCTGGACACTGCCGGCTAATATCGCCGTAGCGGTGGAGCCAACCTTTGACTACAGTTTAATCCAAACTAAGTCCGGCAAAAAAGCCTGGATTCTAAAGGCTTTAGCCCAGCCAGTATTAAAAGAAGATTTTGGAAAAGTTTTAAAAACCGTCAAAGGCAAAGAGCTGGTTGGCCGCAAATACGCGCCGCCGTTTAAAGACTTAAGCGTGGTTAAAGCCATCAAGGCCCATATGGTGGTGGCCACCGATAAGCTGATCATGCCGATAACTACTACCGAAGGTACCGGCCTGGTGCATACTTCAACCGGTACCGGCACCGAAGACTTTCAGTTGGGAAAGAAACTTAAGTTGCCGGTAATCCCGGCGATTAATGACCAGGCTGATTATTTGGACGGCTTTGGGGAGCTTTCCGGTAAGAACGCCAAAAAACACCCCGAACTTGTCTTTAATTATTTAAAGTCTCACTTTCCCGAAGTTATTTATAAAATAGAAGCCTATTCTCACCGTTACCCCGCCTGCTGGCGCTGTAAAACCGAGTTGGTCTGGAAATTGACTGATGAGTTTTACATCGCCATGGATAAACCTGATCCGACGGATAAAGATAAACGGACTTTAAGGCAGCAGCTGGTGACCGTGACTAAAAGCATCAACTGGATTCCGGAATTTGGTTTAGAGCGGGAACTGGATTGGCTCAAGAACATGCACGACTGGTTGATCTCCAAGAAAAACCGGTTTTGGGGTCTGGCCCTGCCGATTTACGAATGTGAAACATGCGGCCAGATTGAAGTTATCGGCAGTAAACAGGAGTTAAAACAGAAAGCTGTTTCCGGCTGGGATAAGTTTTCCGGCCACACGCCCCACAAACCCTGGATTGATTTTGTCAAAATCAAATGTGCCAAATGCGGTGGAGTGGTTTCCCGGATCGAGCCAGTCGGCAACCCCTGGCTGGATGCCGGCATTGTGCCATTTTCGACTTTGCCCCAAGATTGGTTCCCGGCCGACTTTATTACCGAAGCATTCCCCGGCCAATTTAAGAACTGGTTTTATGCCATGCTGGTAATGGCCACAGTCCTTAAAAAAGCCCGGCCTTACAAGACAGTTTTGGGCTATGAGTCGGTCGTCGGTGAAGACGGTCAGGCCATGCACAAAAGCCTGGGTAATAGTATTGAGTTTAATCAAGGCGCAGATAAAATCGGCGTCGATGTCATGCGCTGGCTGTTTGCCAAATCTCTGCCGACGGCGATTCTGCCTTTTGGCTATAATCCGGCCAGCCAAGTCCGGCGCCAGCTGGTGTTGATTTTATGGAACTCTTACCGCTTCTTTTTGACCCAAGTGCCGGTTGAACCAAGCCAAGGCAAGCATGTTCTGGACCAGTGGATTTTGAGCCGGCTGGAAAATACCATTGCCGCGGTGACCAAATCGCTGGACCAGTATCTGTCAGCGCCGGCAACAACGGCTCTTGAAGAATTTGTCAGCGATTTTTCCACCTGGTATATCCGCCGCTCCCGCCAGCGGCAGACCGGCGTTTACCAGACGATGCATCAGGTGCTAATCACTTTGACCCAGCTGCTGGCCCCGTTTATGCCTTACTTGGCTGAGACTATCTATACTAACTTAACCGGCAAGGAGTCGGTCCATTTAACCGACTGGCCTAAGCTGAATCGGCGCCTGATTAAGCCGTATTTGGAAACAGGCATGAGTCAGGTCAGGCAGTTGGCTGAAGCCATCCACAGGGAAAGAAAACTGCTCGGCCTTAAAGTCCGCCAGCCCTTGAGTAAAGCCACGGTATCAGTCGCTAGTTTGCCCCCGGCGCTAAAGCCAGTCCTTTTAGAAGAAGTCAATATAAAAACCCTGGAGTTTAAACCCAAAGCCGGGGAGTTAAGCGTCAAACTCGACACCAGGATTACGCCGGAGTTAAAGGCCGAAGGCGAGGCGCGGGAAATTGTCAGAACTATCCAGGCAGGCAGGAAAGAGGCCAAAACTAGCCTTACTGAACTGATCGAGGTCGAGCTCCCCGCCTGGCCCAAAGCTTATACCGACTACATCAAACGCCAGGCATTGGTCAAAACTCTTAAAATCGGTCCGGTGTTTAAACTCAAGCGCTTATGATTGATTGGCGTTTAATCGGGCCGCTGTTTCCCTTATTTGGTTTGAGTTTGTTAATTTTAGGGGGTTTATCACTGCCGGCCATGTTAACCCAGGCTTTGTTTATTGTTTTAGGTCTGGTTCTGTTTTTTCTGGTTGGCCGCTATCCTTTTGAACAGCACCGGCTCTTAAGCCGTTATTACCTGATCGCGGTGGTGGTGTTACTGCTCCTGCCTTATATTTTCGGAGTGGCCACGCGGGGAGCCATCCGTTGGATTCCTTTGGGGCCGTACAGCCTCCAGCCGTCAGAACTGGTGAAACCATTGCTGATTATTGTCATGGCCGATTATCTCAGCCGCTGGCGCCGGGGTTTTAACCTCAAAAGCTTTTTAGTTTATTTGAGCTTGCTTCTGGTGCCTTTTGCTTTAATCTTTAAACAGCCGGATCTGGGTACCAGCTTGGTGGTAGCCGCTATCTGGCTGGGGTTGCTGCTGGCCGCCCGTATTCCCGGGCGCCAATTAATGGCTTTCCTGCTGCTGATTTTGCTGGCCTTACCCTTGGGATTTAAACTATTACAGCCGTATCAAAAACAACGCTTATTGAGTTTTACCAATCCTTACGCTGATCCGGCCGGATCCGGTTACCAGGTGATTCAGTCGCTGATTGCCGTCGGCAGCGGCGGCTGGTGGGGGCAGGGCCTGGGCCGGGGGAGTCAGTCCCAGCTGCAGTTTTTACCCGAGAACCATACTGATTTTATTTTTTCCGCCGTGGCTGAAGAGCTGGGTTTGTTGGCCGCTGCGCTACTAATACTTAGCTATTGGTGGCTGCTGCGCCGTCTCCTGGAGATTGCCAAAAATTGCTCTGACGAGTTCGGCCGGCTGCTGGTGACAGGGGTCCTGGCTATGTTTTGGTTTCAAACCGGGGTGACTATCGGCATGAATTTAGGCTTGATGCCGGTCACCGGCATCACCTTGCCGCTGGTTTCTTCCGGGGGCAGTTCGCTCCTGGGAACTATGGTTAGCCTGGGCTTAGTCAGCAGTGTTGGCCGTGGAAATCTCCTCTCTCGTAGGCTATAATACCCCTTATGAAATACGTGGTAGTGAAAATTAACGGTAAACAGCACCTGGTTAGTGCCGGTCAAAAACTGACGGTAGATCGCTTGGAAGGTAAAGTCAAAGACAAGCTGACTTTCAAAGAGGTGTTGCTGACCATCGATGAGAAAACCGTGGAGATCGGTAAGCCGCTGCTTAAAAATGCCGTGGTCACAGCCGAGATAACGGCCCAGAGCAAAGATAAGAAAATCCGGGTGGTCAAGTTTAAATCCAAATCCCGCTATCGCCGGGTCAAAGGCCACCGCCAACAAAAGACAGTGTTGAAAATCGTGAAAATTTAGTGTAAAGATATTCTATGGCGCATAAAAAGACTGCCGGATCAACTACCCAGCACCCTAACAGGCACGGTAAACGCCTGGGAGTGAAGCTTTACGGCGGCCAGACAGTTAAAACCGGCATGATCATAGTCAGGCAGCATGGCACAAAATGGCATCCGGGTGAAAACGTCGGCCTGGGCCGGGATTTTACCCTGTTTAGTCTAAAAGATGGCTTGGTTAAGTTTAGTCAAAGACGGGGCAAACAATTAGTCTCGGTGGTAACTGCCTAAATTATGATTGATACAACCAGCATTACCCATTTAGAAATTGACAAAGTTCAGCCTAACCCGCTCCAGCCGCGGGGGATGATTACCCCGGACAGTTTGATGGATTTAGTTGATTCTATCCGGGAGCACGGCATTTTAGAGCCTTTAATCGTGGCCCACACACCGGCCGGCTACCAAATCGTCGCCGGCGAACGCCGTTGGCGGGCCGCCAAACTGGCCGGTTCAACCACTCTGCCCTGTATTATTAAAGAAACTTCCCCCCAGGGAATGCTGGAAATGGCCCTGGTGGAAAACGTCCAGAGAACCGACTTAAATCCGGTTGACCGGGCTAAAGCTTTTGAGCGATTAATCGAAGAGTTTGATCTGTCAAATGCCGAAATTGCCCAGCGGATCGGCAAGAGCCCGGCCTACATTTCCAATACCCTGCGCCTATTAACCTTGCCTGACGCTTTAAAAGACGGCCTGCTTTCCGGTTTG